>JAUVFC010000064.1 GCA_030594505.1 Desulfobacterales bacterium | reverse complement strand
GGTTGGAAAGCGATTAACCGTGAACTCTGAACCCCGAAAAAGACTAATAGTGTCCATTCAGAAATGGTAGATTTTGTTCCAAGACAAGGCCGCACAAAGGTTCCTACCGGAGGCGTAGCTGCGCTACGTCGAGGCTAAAAACCTGCGGAGAACGCAGTATTGGGGCAAAAGATGCCATTTCTGAAGGACACTACTTAAACATCCCCTTTTTTACCACCGTAATCCCTCTCCGCGTAACCGTAAAACGCTCACGATCCCTGGAGGGATTATACCCTATTTCTGTGTTTGGAGGGATATTGTTCCCCTTGTCAATAATTGCATTCATAATCTTACAGCGCCGGCCTATGACTCCCTCCGACATGATGACCGACTCTCTTACCTCCGCCCAGCTCCTCACAAGCACATTAGAGGAAATGACGGAATTGGTCACGGTTCCGCCACTGATGATAGAGCCGTGAGAAATAATAGAATCTAAAATCATCCCGACCCGCTTATTCTCCTGATCATTGAAAACAGTCTTTACGGGTGGGAACTGTTTTTGAAACGTTCGCAGAGGCCAATTCTCACCATAGAGGTTAAACAGGGGATCGACCCCGGTCAAATCCATATTGGCATTCCAGTAGGCATCCAGGCCCCCGACGTCCCTCCAATAAGACGAATCCCGCGCCCTCTCTTCGAGCTTTCTGACGCGTTCGCCGTTTTCAAGAGTGGTATAAACATAATCTTTGATCCGATTTTCCTTTTTATAGGGATAAGCATAAACCGGATACTTCTCCGCCATCATAGGGATAATCTCTTTGCCGAAGTCGTCCTGATCCGTCCCCTTCAACACCTCAACCAGGGCCCCTTTTTCAAACATATATATCCCCATTGAGACCAGAACATGATCCGGATCACCCGGTATTGTCTTGGGCTCTCCTGTTGGTTTTTCGTGAAAGCCGATTACCCTGAAATTCTCATCTACCTCAACAATCCCGAATCGATGCGCTTCGGATTTCAAGGCCTCGATCACCGCAATGGTAAGCGCTCCTTCCTTTGCCGCATGATAGTCCTTGAACTGGACATAGTTCATTTTATATATGTGATCACCGGACAGAATTAAAACGTGTTGCGCCCTGTCCCGCTCAATCAAATACAGGTTCTGCCGGACAGAATCGGCCGTGCCTCTATACCAGTCCTTTCCCGTACGCATCTGGGGGGGGGCAATCTTGAGATAGTGCCCAAGGTCCCAACTGAAGATATTCCACCCGGCTTCAAGATGATCGACAAGAGATTGGGCCTTATACTGCGGCAATACCATGACCTTGTAAATGCCCGAATTGATGCAATTGCTCAGCACAATATCGATGATCCGGTAAGACCCTCCAAAAGGGACTGCCGGCTTCGTCCGATCTTCGGTTAGCGGAAAAAGGCGCTCCCCCCTGCCCCCGGCCATAACAAGGGCCACAACATTTCTCATGGTCAGATCCCCTTTAAAACATCAATCATAGTAAACACACGCCCGGTTATCCCTTCTTCCACCCTTGCGGCAAGGTGCCGAATGGCATCTAATGTGCCAAGAGCATAGACATCCCGGCCGTTTACATTGTGCATGAATTGAAACCGCACGGTTCCGTCCTCGGATGTCAATGTATACGTGTGCCAGCCATGACCGGTAAGATACTCCTCCGGAACCCCTAATTCCGATCGTTGTACTTCGGGCTCCCTTATCATTTGAATCTCGTCTTTAGCAAACGGGATGCCGAGCCGGTTGAAATACCCTGTCATTGCTTTGGCTGTTCCGCTCGTGTCTGCCTTGCCCTTTTGATGGCTCTCCTTGATCTCAAGGCGATACCCCTTGAAGAGATCCGGGAATTCCTTTGCCGCAAACTCCATCATGGCCTGAAAGCCTACAATCTGTTTGGCCATGTTCGGAGCGATCACCGCCGGTATTGATGATCTTTCCACCACGCCGGTAAGCGCTTCCCTGTCGCCGCCCGTGGTCCCCATAACAAACGGGAGTGACTTTTCACAATAAAAAGACGCGTTTGAATTGACCGCCGAGGGATGGGTATAATCGACCGCTATGAAAGAGCCTTCATGTTGAACCTCTGCTATTACGTCGGCTCGTTCTTCCGGACGAATCAACCGGACCGGGACAGAACCGATAACAGTCTCTGTCGTTGTAATCTCGGGACCCGTAAGAGAATAAGGGAGAAGCTGAAAATCGCCATTGTGCAGGACATGCTCCGCCACCTTTGCAGCCATATTCCCCGGAAGCCCGTTTACCATCACCTTTATAGGATTCATCAACACCTCCCCAACAATCTGTAAATATCAACACACACTTACATTAAAAAAACTTTTCTTAGGATAAAAGATTCTCAGGAGAATGTCAAACAACAATCAACAACAACAACAATCAACGGACAAAAATTTATCTTGACATTAGCAAGCAAAAAATACTATTGTTATTGCAAATTAATTGCAATAACAATAGCCATGATATCTCCATTAGAAGTCTTCAGAAAATATATCAATGGGAAAGGGCTCCGCAACACACCGGAGCGTGAGACTATTATCATGGAAATTTTCTCTGTCCATGACCACTTTGATGTGGATGAACTCTTTCTCCGCATGAAAGACCAAAAGAGTAAAATTTCAAAGGCGTCAATTTATCGCGCTATCCCGCTCTTAATCGAAAGCGGCTTGATAAAAGAAGTGTTCTTTGAGGATGGCCATCTCCATTATGAGCCGATCTACGGACACAGCCACCACTGTCATCTCCGCTGCATACGGTGCGGCAAGGTTATTGAATTCGTAGAGGAAGAAATGAACAACATTATAGATCGACTTTCCAAAAAGAGTAATTTTAACATCCTGGACCACCGGCTGGACTTCACCGGCTATTGTCCTGAATGTAACGAAAAAAGTGCGCTAAAGTGACTAAAGTGTAAAGTGCCTAAAGTTAAGGAATGTTGTCATTATATAAAAAAACCAGCATCCTTAACTTTAGGCACTTTAGCGCACTTCACACTTTAGGCACTTAAAAAAGGGGCCGTGCATGAACAAGATCCATCAACAAGAGATAGAACAACTTCAAACCCTTTTTAAGGGAGAAGGAATTGATAATACAGAGGACCGAATAAAGATTCTTGCGGTATTCCTTGGTACTGAAGAACACGTCACCGACACAGATCTTATCAAGCTTCTTAAAGAAAAAGGGCATGACTTTGAACCGGGTTTTATAAAAGATACCTTGCAACTTTTTACCCGTTACGGTTTTGCGCAAGAGACAACATTTAAAGGGGAACAGCCCAGGTACGAACATCGGCATCTTGGGCGCCATCATGATCACCTCATATGCACAAGATGCCAAAAAATAATCGAATTTGAAAACGACCAACTGGAAGCACTGCAGCTTCAGATAGCTTCCCGACAGGGCTTCCACATGTTGCAACACAAGATGGAAATATACGGCCTGTGCTCGGATTGTATCAACACTCGCGAGACATTGGTTTCACTTGCGTCGGCCAGGGAAGGAGAATGGGTTAAGATAAAAGAATTTGCCGGAGGGAGTGATATGCAAAACCGGCTGGCCACTATCGGCCTTCGCTCAGGGGACGAGGTTGAGGTAATGACCAACTCCGGGCACGGCCCACTTGTTCTTGTGGTGAATTGCAGCCGGCTCGCGCTGGGTAGAGGTATCGCCCAAAAAATTATGGTCATCCCTAACGGAAGACAAAGGGATGAAAGGCCGCAAGTAAGACTCAGCCAACTCAAAAAGGGGCAGAAAGCAACCATAGTTCGCGTGACAGGAAGCGGCGCTTTTCGTAGAAGGCTTATGGAAATGGGGTTTTTAAACGGAACGGAAATTGCCGTCGAAAAATACGCCCCCTTGCGGGACCCCATGGAACTGATTGTAAAAGGATACCATGTCTCACTCCGTGTATGTGAGGCAGCCCAGGTATTCGTACGTGCAGGAAGCAAATAATGCTGAAGAAGACTTTTACAGTGGCCCTTGCAGGGAATCCAAACTCCGGCAAGACCACGATTTTCAATAACTTGACCGGCTCAAGGCAGAAGGTGGGAAATTGGCCTGGTGTGACCGTAGAAAAAAAACAGGGGCACGTAAAACAGAATGGATACGATATTACTATCGTTGACCTGCCGGGCACTTACAGCATTACCGCGTACTCTATTGAAGAAATAGTGGCCCGCGATTTCATCCTGGATGAAAAACCCGATGTGGTCGTGGCCATTATCGATGCCTCCAATTTAGAACGAAATCTTTACCTGGCCACACAGATCAGGGAACTCGACACAAAGGTCATCTTTGCCTTGAATATGGTCGATGTTGCCAGTGACAAAGGAATAAAGATAGATACGGAAAAGATTACCGAATTACTCGATGTTCCGGTCGTCAAAATGATCGGGAACCAAAATGAAGGGACCGACAGGCTTCTCAAGACGATTATCTCGGTTGCTGAATCGAAAAAAGGGATCCCTCCTCAATCCCGGCGGGTTCGGTACGGACCCGAAATAGAAAAGGCGATCTCAAAACTTGAGACCTTTATCAAAAAAAAGAGCAAAGACAAGATCCCATACAATCCCCGTTGGACGTCCATAAAACTGTTGGAAGATGACAGGGTCGTCAAGGAACGGGTCTTAAACGGGGCCGGGAGTCATGGAACGGCGATATTGGAGAAGGCATCCAAAGGCCGCCAAAGACTTTTTAACTTGTTTAATGACGAACCGGAAATTGTAATGACGGACCAGCGATATGGTTTTATCGCCGGAGTCATCAGAGAGGCACAAAAGACCGGTCCGGAAAACAGGGTGGATATATCCCGCAACATCGACAAGATATTGACCAATCGGATAGCAGGGATTCCTATCTTTATCTTTTTCATATGGGGAATGTTTCAAGTCACATTTACCCTTGGCGTCTATCCCATGGAGTGGATCGGTGCCGGAGTCGGCTGGGTCGGAAGAACCGCTTCTCACCTCATTTCCCCCGGTATTTTTCAGGATCTTGTCGTGGACGGTATCATCTCAGGTGTTGGGGGTGTTGTTGTGTTCCTTCCGAACATCATGATCCTGTTCCTTTGCATTGCGCTCTTTGAAGACACCGGATATATGGCCCGGGCAGCGTTTTTAATGGACCGGGTGATGCACCTTATAGGTCTTCACGGCAAATCCTTCATACCGATGTTAATGGGATTCGGTTGTAATGTGCCGGCAATTATGGCAACTCGCACCCTTGAAAGCAAAAAGGACCGGATCCTTACCATACTGATCAACCCGTTAATGTCATGTTCCGCCAGACTCCCTGTTTATCTGCTCCTGGCAGGAACATTTTTTGCGGCAAACGCGGGCAACGTAATATTTTCCATGTATCTCTTGGGGATTATCCTTGCCATTTTAATAGGACGGCTGTTCAGGACGATCTTTTTCCGGGGGGAAGTCGCGCCGTTTGTAATGGAACTCCCTCCTTATCGCGCTCCCACGTTCAAGAATCTCGTGATTCACATGTGGGACCGGAGTAAAGTCTTTCTCAAAAAGATGGGAGGGATAATCCTGATCGGTTCCGTCGTTGTCTGGTTCTTAAGTTCCTTCCCACAGGATATTCAATATTCAATTCAAAATCGACCCGCTGAATATGAGACCGAAATGAAAAGAGGTTCGGAGACAATTCCTGAAGTCAAAGAGGCATGGGGCGTGGAGAGGATGGAGAATTCCTACATAGGTCGTCTGGGAAAATTCATTGCCCCGGTGTTTGCTCCCATAGGAATCGACTGGCGCGGAAGCGTTGCCATCCTCACGGGGCTGGTGGCAAAAGAGCTTGTTATCAGTACGATGGGGGTACTCTACGCGGCAGAAGATGGAGAAAATGAAAGCGAAGCCCTGAAATCGGCCCTGAAAAACTCGGGAATGACCCGGGCTTCCGCCCTCTCCTTTATGGTCTTTGTATTGATTTATATGCCTTGTATCGCAACCATTTCGACAATCCGACGCGAGACCGATTCCTGGAAATGGACGCTTTTCAGTATAACCTACAGCATTACGTTGGCGTGGGTCGTCGCTTTTATTGTTTACCAGGGGGGAAAAATACTACTGTAGTCTGTCAAAAACAGATTTCAGGATGCAATACCAGCTTTGAAGGTGAGAAAAACTGTTGCGGGTTACGGGTTTTAAACTCGCAACTCGCAACCCGTAACACGCAACATTGACTTAGCAGAACAAACAAAAATACTTTCTTCAAGAACTGCAGCACTTAGGATATCATGGAACCAAACACCGACCCGTTTCATCGAAAAATCACCTATCTTCGGATCTCTATTACTGACCGATGCAACCTAAGATGTCTCTACTGCATATCCGCGGACGGTGTAAGGCCTTTGACTCATAAAGATATCCTGACCTATGAAGAGATCCTTGATACCACTCGCGCCGCGGTCGAACTCGGAATTACAAAGGTCCGGATTACCGGAGGAGAACCGCTGATCAGGCGTGATATCCTTCACTTTATCAGACTCCTCTGCACTATTCCGGGGCTGAAAGATGTAAGCATTACAACAAATGGAACATTGTTAAAAGATATGGCAGGGCCCATTTTTGATGCGGGTATCCGCCGTATCAATATCAGCCTGGACACACTCAATCCTTTGAAATTCCAGAGGATAACCCGTCGCGATTGTTTTGATAAAGTCCGGGAAGGGATCTCCGCCGCAAAAGAGACCGGGTTTTCCCCCATAAAATTGAATGTGGTGCTAATTAAGGGACTAAACGATAATGAAATACCACAATTTGCCGAACTCTCTATCCGGTCACCCTACGTCATCCGGTTTATCGAATTTATGCCGATCGGAAAAATAGCCTGCTGGGACCGTCAAAAAGTCATAACATCCAGTGAAATCAAGTCACGTCTGGAATCTCTCGGTCCTCTTCAACAAGTTACATCCTCTGGAAACGACGGGCCGGCAAAACAATATCGCTTTGCGCATGCAAAAGGGGAAATCGGCATCATCAGCCCCATCAGCAACCACTTCTGCGCCGATTGCAACCGTCTCAGGCTCACCGCCGACGGCAAGCTAAGGCCGTGTCTGTTTTCAGATCATGAGATCGATATCAAGACTTCTCTAAGAAGCGGTTGCACACAGGAAGACATAAAGAGATTGATTCAACAGGGAATAGCCGAAAAACCGAAGCGGCATCATGCGGGACACGGCAACAACACGGGACTCCGTCCTATGTCAAAGATCGGGGGGTAAGAACTGCCTCTTAAAAATCTCGATATTGGATCAACCGAAATCATTGTCTTAAGGTTATACTATGCGTAAGAATTCCTGCTCCGGCATAATCCTTGCCGGAGGATTAAACACCCGAATGGGCGAGAACAAGGCGTTTCTCACGATTCGGGGGGAACGAATACTTGACCGCCTATACAGGACATTTCAAGAACTTTTTGACGAAATAATACTCGTAACTAATAAACCTGTACAATACCTGGAGTGGGATCTTAAGATTGTAACTGATCTTTATCCTGTAAGAAGCGCACTTGTCGGGATTCACGCGGGTCTCTTTTATGCCTCGCACCCCCATGCCTTTGTTGCGGCATGTGATCTGCCTTTTTTAAAAAAAGGACTGGTTGAAATCCTCCTGGGAGAATTGGAACCACGCTGGGATATAATCCTCCCTGTGACGAGTGATGGAAATCAACCGCTTTGTGCCGTCTATTCAAAAAAATGTATCAAACAGATCGAGGAACAAATAGAGCAAGGGAATTTTAAAATAGCAGACCTCTTTCCAGAGGTTCGGGTCAAAAAGGCGCCGGAATCTTTACTTAAGTCAGCCGATCCCGAACTGGTCTCATTTTTCAATATAAATACGCAAAAAGACCTTGAAGCGGCGGAACAGATGAATGAATAACTTGCTATGTATTGGAGAAAAATATCTCGAACACAATAACAATTTCGAGGAGTGAGACGATGTGTTCCGGGTTGCGGGTTACGGGGTTCAAACTCGCAACGCGCAACGCGTAACACGCAACAGTCAATGAGCCTCTATTTTTCCGAACCTATGAAAAACGAATATTGAAAAGCATTTTCTTGGAAACCTCATCATGAAAGCAATGATCTTGGCCGCAGGGCTCGGCACCCGGGTACGTCCATTGAGCACACTGAAGCCAAAGCCTCTGTTCCCTATCCTTAACCGGCCTATAATAGATATTCTTATCCGGCAACTTAAAAAAGCGGGTTGCGAGGCGATAATAATAAATACCCACCACCTGGCCGAGCGTATCACTGACTACCTCTCCGGACAGGATTACGGCATACCTGTAACGGTTCGGGTTGAGCCAACTATTCTGGGAACCGCCGGAGGAATAAAGAACGTGGAAG
>JAUVFC010000165.1 GCA_030594505.1 Desulfobacterales bacterium | reverse complement strand
GCATTTTTTAACGCTGACCATCACAAGTGCTTTTCTCCCAAAATGCTCAAAGTCGTTCACAAAAGACTTTTTACGAAGTCATCAAGCTTGTGTTACTAAAAATCAAACTCGATTAATAAGGGAAGCCGTATACCCTGCACCGAACCCGTTATCAATGTTTACCACGGCAATCCCGGAAGAACAGGTATTGAGCATGGCAAAGAGAGCGGCAAGACCTCCGAAGCTTGTTCCATATCCCGTGCTGGTTGGCACAGCAATAATCGGTTTGTCCACTAAGCCGCCGACTACACTCGGAAGCGCGCCCTCCATACCGGCCACAACGATTAACACCGATGCTTGCTCAAGGCTGTCTTTGTAATCTATCAGGCGGTGAATGCCGGCGACACCTACATCATACAGCGTCTCTACGCGGTTTCCCATGGTTTGAGCTGTTATGACAGCCTCTTCCGCCATCGGAATGTCAGAGGTCCCGGCGGTAACAACAAGGATAGTCCCTTTTCCGGTTATCTCGATCGGTTTTGACGAATATACCAATACTTTTGCATCTGTATGATATTGTATACTACTGTCAACAAAATGTTTAATGATAACATCAGCCTTTTCTCTGTCGAGCCGGGTGACCATTACAGTGTCGTTTCTTGAGATCATGGTTTTCATAATCCCGATTATTTGTTCAACCGGTTTTCCCTGTCCGAATATTACTTCGGGAAATCCGGTCCTTAGAGATCGATGGTGGTCGACCCGTGCGTAGGAAATATCCTGATAGGGGAGATCCTTTAACTTCCCCAAGGCTTCCTCTACGGATACTTGACCGGAATGCACCGAATCGAGCAGTTTTTTTAATCTGTTGATGTCCATTTTATGGCTTCGTAAAAAGTTTTTGTAAGATTTTTTTAATTAGGGCTTAAAAAATACGTTTAATCTTCCGATGGTATAAGAAAACATCAGGAACTTTTTCTATGTTTCTCACAGTATCATAATATTCTTAACAGATTTTTTGAAATTTTGGAATGAATTTCGCATAGTTTCAAAACTATAAGCCTTTCTATAAGCCTTGACAAGACAATGGTTTTCTTGCTATGAATACAATAAAGTCAATAAATCCAATAAATCCAATAAATCCAATAAATCGGTATCAAAAGGTGGTTGTTTATGAAAGTTCTCCTGTGTAGGTATGTGGTGTTTCTTCTTGGTGTGTGTTTGATTGGATGCGTTTCTGCCAACGTACAGACTGTCGGAAGTAACAAAGATGCGGAATATGTCGGGGCTATCAAGGCTGTCAGGGGAGATGCAGCTGCGTTCCCCGGAACTGATGTGAGCTGCGATACTTCTAAAAAGGAGAATAAGGAGAATGTGGAAAAGGCTCAAAGCTCTCTTGATGCCGCATTGGAATATTGTGAAACCTCACAGGAGTTCTGGGGTGAAGGCAACCTGGAGAGAGCAATTGACGCCTTGGACCAGGCGTATACACTTATATTAAATGTAGATCCTGATAATAACCCCAAGTTGATCCAACAAAAAGAAGATCTGCGGTTCATGATTTCCAAGAGGATCCTGGAGATCCATGCCTCCCGGTATACCGTACTCAACGGGAATCATAACGAGATACCGTTGACCATGAACAAACATGTTGAAGCAGAGATTAAACGATTCCAGGGTGTTGAACGGAGATTTTTTGTAGACTCCTATAGACGTTCCGGTAGATACAGGGAAAAAATTGTAAGGTCTTTGAACGAGGCCGGTCTTCCGGAAGAACTTTCCTGGCTGCCGCTTATTGAAAGCGGATTTAAGGTCAGGGCATTCTCCCGCGCCCGCGCGCTCGGTCTCTGGCAGTTCATTCCTTCGACCGGCTATAAATTTGGCTTGAAAAGGGATGCATGGATTGATGAGAGATTGGATCCCGAAAAAGCGACTGTTGCGGCCATTTCATATATGAAAGAACTGCATAATATATTCGGAGACTGGACCACGGTTCTTGCCAGCTACAACTGTGGTGAAGGCGCTGTCTTGAGGGTGATTCGCAATCAGCAGATTAATTATCTGGATAACTTCTGGGACCTCTATCAGAATCTCCCCCGCGAAACGGCACGGTACGTTCCCCGATTTTTGGCGACGCTGCATATCATCAAAGATCCGGCTAAGTATGGGATTGCCCTAAGGGAACCGGATAAACCGATTATGCATGAAATTGTGACGATTGAAAAGCAGGTTCAATTAAAGACGGTTGCAGACAAATTGGAAATTTCTTTTAACGATCTCAGGGAGTTAAACGCTGAACTCCGCTATAAGGCTACACCGGACACCCCATATCCTCTCAAAGTGCCTTTAAAGACAGGAGAGATTTTGCTCGCAAAGCTAGATGAGATACCGAAATGGACTCCGCCACAGAAGTCTTATATATACCATCGGGTTAGAAGAGGCGAGTCTCTCTATCTCATTGCTTTGAAATATAGAACGAGTGTCCGGACAATTGCGAGAGCGAACAACATCCGTCGGAAACATCTTATTCGACGCGGACAGAGACTAAAGATACCGGTCAGGGGAAGAGGCGGGAAAAGATTTCTTGCCTCGAGTTATCAGCTCCTTCCCGGCGGAAAATATCGTGTAAGAACCGGCGACTCCCTGTGGCTGATTGCCAGAAGGTTCAATACCACCACGAAGACGATTCAGCGGCTTAATAATTTAAAATCCACTCGTCTTTATGCGGGACAACTGGTTAAAATTACAGATCGAAAAAATATTCTTCTGGCCCAAAACAGTCGATCGTATCGCGTACGGTCCGGGGATAACCTTTCCTGGATTGCTAAAAAGCATAATACGTCCTTGCGTAGTATCCTTCGGGCCAATAATTTGAGCATGAATTGCACTATTTACCCGGGGCAGGTCATTTTTATTCTTGAATAACCGAGGCAGTTTCAAAATGTTCAATTTTGTCCAAGGTCAAGAAAGGCGAAGATTTTAACCGCAGGAATACTTTGGGTATTTCGAGGATAGCGCTGACGCTTTACTTCGTGCAAAATCTGAGCCTGACGCAGAGATTGGGCAAAAGGGGACGTTTTGAAACTGCCTCAACCATTTTAATTTTTCCACGTTGCGGGATGGAAGGCGATCAACACGGTATAAATCTCCAGCCTTCCTAAAAGCATACAGAACACAAGTATCCATTTGCCCGGAATAGGAATCCAACCATAGTGTTCCGTGGCCCCAACTCCTGCCAACCCGGGGCCAATATTGCCTATTGTTGCGCTTGTTGCTGCAATCGCGGTAACAAGATCAGGGACAAACAGAGAGAGCAAAAGAGCTGATATCACAAAAAGCCCTATAAAGAGGATAAAAAAGGTCAGTATATTCATAACCTTTATTTCTTCAACAGTGCCTTCTCCTATCTTGAGCGGTGCGATCAGGCGCGGTTTGGACATCTTGCGCAGTTCGCGTCCAACAGCTTTTAATACTACCATGATGCGAACCATTTTCATCCCACCACCTGTCGAACCGGCACACCCTCCCCAGAACATCAAGACAACCAAAAGGAATCGGCATATGTCAGGCCAGACATCAAAATCAGCAGTATAGTAACCGGTTGTAGTTATAATCGCTACTACCTGAAATGCCGCCCTTCGAAAACATTGATATAGGGTGGCAAGCTTGTCGCTTTCCGCGGAAACATGCTGGGAGAATTGTTCCATGACAGGGGTATTGTGGCGGAAGTGGACTGCTGAGTGTTCAGCAGATGGCAAGCCGTTATAATAGAGAATAGCTGTGACAACAACCACGCATACAACAATGGTTCCCGTGTAAAAATGAAATTCTTTGTTGATAAACAGGTCATTATATTGACCGCGCAGCATCCTGTAGTGGATTAGAAAATTCATCCCGGCCAGAAACATGAAGAAGATAATAACCCAGTCAAAATAATTGCTATTGTAAGCTCCTATGGAGGCATTTTGGGTAGAAAAACCACCGGTTGCCATGGTGCCAAAGGTATGACACAATGAATCGAACAAAGGCATACCCCCTGCACAGAGAAGAATTGTTTCAACCACTGAAAGGAGAAGATAAACACCCCAGAGAATCTTGGCTGTTTCAGCCAACCGGGGTTGGAGCCTTTCGGCGCTTGGCCCGGGGACTTCTCCGCGAAACATCTGATATCCGGAAACACCCATGGCCGGAAAGATCGCAAGCGCCAGGGTAATGATCCCCATACCTCCCAACCAGTGAGTCAGACTGCGCCAAAACAGGAGGCTGCGGGGTAGTCCCTCAACATTTGTCAGTATGGTGGCTCCGGTAGTCGTAAAGCCGCTCATGGTTTCAAAATAGGCGTCAGTAAATGATTGCGCTATGGTTGTCAAGGATACGAGAGATTCATCACCGATAAAATACGTAAATAAGGGAATGCATCCAATAAGGGTGAGGATAATCCAGCCAAAGGCTACGATAGCAAACCCTTCTCTCACTCCCTGTAGGTCCTTGCCGGAGTAGCAGGCCTTTGTAAGAATGGTGCCGAGGACAAAGGAAAAGAATATCGCCCCCATAAATCCGAACACTTCCGGGATCAGCAGCAATTGAACCATAGGCAGAGACCACTGATGATAGAGAGCCATAGAAAAGGGGATGATAAGCACTCCCCCCATAACCTGCGATAGTCTTCCTATGGCGTAACCAACGGCCAGTTTATTCAAACGAAAATCCTTTT
>JAUVFC010000212.1 GCA_030594505.1 Desulfobacterales bacterium | reverse complement strand
GGTTATCTTTAAGGATTCCTGGGATGAAAAAACAAAAACATGGAAGACGGAAGAACCTCCCACCATCCAGGATGCTTATAAGGCTGTGCAGGGGATGCTGGAGATTAAACCGGACAAAAAGAATGGTGTCCTGAAACTTGGGTTTCTCTTTCCCGATCCGGCGCTGGCTCAAAAGTTGCTGAGTTACTATGTCGATGGCATGAGTGAATTCCTGCGACACCAGTCACTTGAAAATGTTGCAATACAGAGAAAGGCGCTTCAGGAACAACTAATAACCACGACCGATCCGCTTCTAAGGACAAAGCTGGCCGAGATAATAGCGCAGTACATAGAAAAAGAGACACTGGCGAAGGTCCAGAGATACTACGGCTTTAACGTCATAGATCCTCCGTTTGTCCCGGAAAAGAGGTTCAAGCCCAGGCGGGCGCAAATTTGTATCCTGTCGGTCATTGTTGCGTTTTTTATGGCTGTATTTCTCGCGTTTATCATGGAATATGTGGGTAATTTAAAGAAAAATGAAGACCCAGAACGGTTTGAGAATCTGAAGAAATATATGAAACTGCGAAACAAAAAGTGATGAACTCGATTTTCGATTTTTTACGAGTTTATCAAAAAATAGCGAGGTTAAAATTTATGAGAAAGCCCATTTTTTTATTGATCGTTATCCTGAGTCTGATTTTGGCGGCAAATCCGTCTTTTCCCCGGGATGTAAGCCCCGCTGATGTGCAAAAATATCTAAAAACCCATCCTGAGGCGAAAAAATATGTGTCTCCCGAGGGCAAGCCGACGTCTGAGGGAGAGAAACTTCTTAAAACTCGCCAGAAAGAAGGCACAATTACTCCAGCAGAACTAAAAGAGGGGTTGGAAAAGCTTAAGGAGAAAGAAAAAGTACAGGAAGCGGTTTTGCCTGAAGAAACCTTGCCCCCGGAGGAAGTAGCCGAGATCTCAAAACCGAAAATATCGAGCGCATTCCCTGGCGGTCTGCGTGTTTTTGGCCAGCAGCTCTTTTCTGCCGGTCCCGCGTCTTTTATCCCACCATCAAATATGCCTGTATCTACAGATTACATTATCGGTCCTGATGATAATATCGTGGTACAGCTCTGGGGAAGGATTAACGAGCAATATACCCTTACCGTGCAGAGGGATGGAAGTATACAGCTTCCTCAGATAGGCACCATCCAGGTGGCCGGCCTTACCTACAAGCAGTTGCAGGAACTGATAAAACGTGAAGCAGAATCGATTACCGGTGTGAATGTTAATGTCACCATGGGAAAGCTGAGGAGTATAACAATCTTCGTGGTTGGTTCGGTTAAAAAACCGGGTGCCTATACGGTCAGCGCCTTTGACACCATCCTGAATGCCCTTATATATGCGAGGGGGCCTGATACACTCGGTTCGATGAGAAATATTCAGCTAAGAAGACGCAACAAGATAACAACGACCTTTGATTTGTACGACCTTATCCTGAAGGGAGACAATTCAAAAGACATGAGACTGGAACCGGGTGATATCATATTCGTGCCCAAGGCTGAGACAGTTGTTGCCATAGGGGGCGATGTCAGGGTGCCCGCAGTCTACGAATTGAAGAAGGAAAAAAGCCTGTTAAACGCCCTGAAACTTGCGGGCGGCATCAAACCCTCCGCGTATTCCGAACAGATACAGATTCAAAGATACCTTGAAAACAGAGAAAGAATCATCCTGGATATGTCTCTGGATGAACTGAAAATGCAGAAGAGGCCCTTCAAACTTCAGGACGGAGACGTCATAAGGATATTCCCCGTCGTCAAGGAAGACACAAACGCGGTATATCTGTTCGGAAATGTAATGCGCCCGGGAAAGTATGAGTACTCTCCGGAAATGAGAATTACGGATGTCATAAAGGTGGCAGAGGATCTCAAGCCTGAGACATATTTTTCATATGCGTTGATCAAAAGATATGAGCCGCCGGAGAAACTTCCAAAGCTGGTGCCATTTAATTTAGGTGAAGCATTGCTTAAACATGTCACAAAAGAAAATATTCTGCTCCAGCCCCGTGACGAGATCTTTATCTTTAACAAATGGACTTTTGAAGACAAGCCCGATGTCACAGTCAGTGGTGAGGTAAGGAACCCCGGAACATACCCCTGCGAAAAAAACATCCGGGTCAAGGATGCCATATACAGGGCTGGAGGATTGACTTTGAATGCCTCGATGGGGCCGGCAAATATCTTCAGGACCGACCCCAAAACAAAGGAAGTAAGTATGCTGGTCATCGACCTTGCAGGGGCGATGTCCAAAGAAGAGGATAACAATATCATCCTCCAAGACAAAGATAGACTGGTAGTTCATTCCATCAGGGAATATATACCGGAAAAAAAGATCTCTATTTATGGAGAGGTCAAAAATTCAGGAGAATATCCCCTTGCAGAGGGAATGACAATCCGCGATCTTGTCTTTGCCGGCGGCAATTTAAAAGAGAGCGCTTATATCTACTCAGCGGAACTAACACGGTACGATACATCCGGCGGCGAGTTCTTTAAAACGGAGGTTAAAAAAATTAATTTGAAAGGAGCGCTCAAAGGAGTTGAAGAGGATAATATAAAGCTGAGACAATTCGATTCTATCTTTATACCCACTATCCCAAAGTGGCAGGCAAAGACAAAAGTATCAATCTCAGGGGAGGTAAAATTTCCCGGGGATTACAACTTTACGGAAAGGGGAACATTATTCGAACTGATTGAAAGGGCCGGGGGATATCTCCCCACGGCATATTTAAAGGGAGCCGTCCTGACCCGTGAATCGGCAAAGGTCACACAGAGGGCAACGCTCGACAGGCTCATCTTCGAAATGGAGCAGGATCTGGCGTCATCCACAGCAGCCGCGCAATCCGGCGCCCTTTCGCCGGAAGATGTTGTTGCTGCAAAGGCCGCGATGGCGTCAAGGCAGATGCTTTTGAATAAATTGAAATCGGCTGAGACAACGGGCCGCGTCGTAATCAGATTGACGTCCCTTGATAAGCTGAAAGGTTCAAAATACGATATTGTACTGGAAGATGGGGATAAACTCTATATCCCGAGTAAACCCGGTGTGGTCCATGTGATGGGGTCCGTATATAATCCAACATCCCTGATTTATGAAAAAGGCAACACGGTTAAACATTACCTCACACTTGTGGGCGGCCCAACTGTTAATGCTGATCCCAAGCATGCGTTCATAGTCTGTGCCGATGGAACGGTTATAAGTAGGTCGCAGGGCGGCTCACGCGGGATACGATGGGATGGCGAGGAACATAGATGGTTTGGCGGTGGATTTTATTCGACTACCATCTATCCTGGCGATACGATCCTTGTCCCCAGAAAACTCGTTAAAATTTCAGGCTTGAAGATGACAAAAGATATTACCGAGATAATATACCGGATCGCCATCTCTATAGGAGCGTTGCATTATGTCTTTTAGAGTGATGACAATACTCGAATACATACTTATAATCTTTGCCGTTGTCTTTTTGTACAGCCCCCGGGCCTTTGCCTGCGCCTCTGCCAATATCCCTCTGGACTCTCCGTTGTACGAGGATATTGAAACTCTGGCTGCTTGCAGACTGATAGAAAGCGACCTTTTATCCACAAGACCATTCACCAGGGCCGAGG
>JAUVFC010000008.1 GCA_030594505.1 Desulfobacterales bacterium | reverse complement strand
TTCAATTCGCTTGATTGGCCACTTTTTAGAGCTTCTAAGTTCGCTTCGCTAAATCGTAAAAACTCGGACTAACGTCCTCAAACAGTTTACGATTTTTACGCTTCGCTTCACTAAGAATCTCTAAGAAAAAGTGACCAAAATAAGCTCATCAAAGACTTTTTACGAAGCCGTCAATCTTATTAATCGTCGTTTTCATTTACACTATCGTCCCCATTTAAGTTGAATAACTTGCGAGCCGCATCGATATAGAAACCTCTTTTGGCCCAGCGACCCGGTTTTTTCAAAAATATGGTCGGATCGTGCAAAATTTTATTGCAGATAGAGGCTGTAAGTTGCTCGATTGCAACTCGATCGTTATCAGAGATCGACTTCAATCCGGAAAGGGTTTTCTTCAATTCCGCCTTTCGGATCGTTTCCGCTTTATTTCGCAAAGCAACAATCGTCGGGGTCACTTCTAACGATTTAAACCAGTTGCGGAACTGGATGGCGCCTTCTTCGACGATGCGGTCTCCTCTTATCGCTTCTTTTCTCCGTTCTTCAACATTTTTGTCTATTACCCCTTTTAAATCGTCAATATCATAAACGTAGACATTGTCTATGCGGTTAATATTCGGGTCGATATCTCTTGGAACAGCAATATCTATAAAGAAAAGAGAACGGTTTCTCCTGGGGCGCATCAACGGCCTCACGTCCTTATACGTCAAGATGTGATGCGGAGCGCCGGTTGAACTGATAACAATATCCACACTAAGGAGACCATCAACAATCTCTTCAAACCGGATGGGAGTTCCTTTAAATCTATCAGCCACCTCGACCGCCCGTTCAAAGGTACGGTTTGCGACAAAGATCTTATCTATTCCATTTTTTGCCAGATGTTCGAGGGCTAACACCGCCATCTCACCAGCCCCGATCAGGAGCGCTTCCTTTCCTTTCAAATCATCAAAGATCTTCTTTGCCAATTCCACTGCTGCATAACTGATCGAGACCGCATGATCGGATATGCCGGTTTCAGTACGAACCCGTTTTGCCACTGAGAATGCCTTGTGAAGGAGCCGGTTCAGTATTACGCCGGAAGTCTTTAATTCATTGGACTGGCGATATGCCTCCTTTATTTGCCCAAGTATCTGAGGTTCACCCACGACCATTGAGTCGAGGCTCGACGCCACTCTGAAGATGTGCCGCACCGCTTCATCGTCTTTGTAGATATAAAGCGCCTCTTCAAATCGATGTTGCGGCGTTTTTTTGAATTCCGCTAAAAATGATTTAACGGTCTTTGCCGATTCCGGGGCGTTGTTAGAAATTAGCAGAAATTCCATACGGTTGCATGTAGAAATAAGCATAGCCTCTTCTATGTCGGAAAAGGCTGTTACAGCGGGAAGAGCCTCTCCGGCATCTTCATTTGAAAAGGCAAGACACTCCCGGATTTCAACAGGGGCGGATTTATGATTCAGACCTATTAGTAAAATATGCATTATCCAACATTAGAACTTCGTAAAAGGCGCATGATGCCCTTTTAATAAAAAATTGACTCCGAAAAATGTGAATAACAGGGCCGCAAACCCTATAATGGCCATAATCGCAGCCCTGCGTCCGTGCAAACCCGTGACAAGCCGCTCGTGAAGAAGAGCGGCATATATAAGCCACGTGATCAAGGACCAGACCTCTTTGGGGTCCCAACTCCAAAACCTGCCCCATACGAGTTGCGCATAGATGGCCCCTGTAATAAAACCAAGAGTGAGCATGGAGAACCCAACGACAATGCTTGCATATCCCATGCTGTCCACCCGGTTCAATGAGGGAAGGCGCCGATAAAAAAAACCGGCTTTTTTTTCTTTAATCTGCCGCTCCTGAATCAGGTAAATAATGGCAAGACCAAAGGCCACGGCAAGTGCGGCATTCCCGGCAAATATCGTCACAACGTGGAGGGCCAGCCAGATACTCTTTAAAACCGGGTCACCGGGGTCACCGGGTACAGGCTCACGAGAAAGCATTGATGCCGCAAATACAATAAGGGTTGTCAGGGGAGCTATAAAGGCGCCCAATACCATTAACTGGAATTTGAGCTGAAAAAACAAGAAGACCCCCGCAATACTCCAGGCAAAAAAGAGTAATGTCTCATGCAGGTTATGAACCGGGACATTTCCGGTTTCAACGTACCGTGAGATCAAAAGAACCGTCTGTGAGATAAATCCTCCCCAGAGAAGGATGGAAGCAATTTTGTAAATCTGTCGTTTCTGCCGGAATACGTAGACTACATATCCCACAGCGCTAAGCAGATAGAACGCAATTGCGAGTGCCAGGCAGGCATTGTTCATGACGATTCCTTTTTAACCGGTAGTGATGATTGCGTAAGAAGTCGAAAAATCCCATTTTTTCAACGAATTTGTCATTTCGAGCGCAGGGAGAAATCTTATATTTTCAGTATATTACAGGATAAAGATTTCTCCCTGCGCTCGAAATGACAGGTTGTTGGCACTTTTTGCGAAATCATCATTCTTTGCTCTCTGTGCTCAACAGATCTTCCAGGGCAAAACCTTCCCCAAGAACCCTTTCCAAAAGAGTATTGATGCGTTTCCCGTTGTTGTGCTTGATTAATTCCAGGAGCCCTTCATCGATCAACTGTTCGAACATGTGCTTGTGGGCTTCAGGGCTTTTCCCATTTTGTAGAAGTTTGTTACGTATAGCGCCCATTAAATCCAAGAACTTCCCATATTCGGGACCGAACTCTCCTGATAACTTCCGGCGAAGCCTTTTAGCAAAAGCCGGGCTCTTCCCCGATGTGGAGATAGCAATTACAAGATCACCTTGTTTGACAATTGCAGGGAGGACAAAGCTGCATTCTTGAGGACGATCCGCAATGTTACAAAGGATACGGGCCCTCTCCGCATCGTTGCTGATTTGCCGATTTGCCTCCTCGTTGTCGGTAGCGCCGATAACCAGAAACATCCCTTCGAGATCTGAAGAGCGATAATTGCGCTCCTTTAATTCTATATGACGGTCTTTAGACAGCGCTTTGATTTCATTGGATATCTTTGGACTGACCACTGTAACCCGAGCCCCACATTCAAGAAGAGTCAATATCTTCCGCTTTCCAACACCGCCGCCTCCTACTACAAGGCAGTTTTGGTTTCGGATATCAAGATTAACCGGATAATATCGCATGATTTGTTACAACTATGAGCCTCTTGCAGAAACAACTTCGTCACGAGATCGCGCGAAAAAGTTCTGCGCAAGGAAGAGGAGTCAAAATCGCCGCAGGCGTAGCAGTAGCTACGTTGAGGACGGTTTTACGACGATGACGCAGCGCAGGACTTTTGCAGCCGATCACAGTAGATGGCTGTTTCTGCAAGAGGCTCTTATATATAACATAAACAAAATTTTTCAAAAAATACAAGTATTATACACAGTTCTATAAAAAAGTCCACCCCGCTATCAGTACCCGAAAAACATGGCTCATTTAATCCATACAATTTTATATCCCATAATTGTAATCATTTTTGTTAAAAATTTTCTGTCGATCTCTTACAACAACCCTATAAGCTCCTTGTGTATACGGCCGTTGGTAGCCAAAATTTCCTTCATATTGCTGAGATGGGGCCTTTCGGAAAAATCGGTAACAATCCCCCCCGCCTCTCTTACAATGAGTGCGCCTGCGGCCGTATCCCAGGGATGGAGGTTTTGTTCCCAAAAACCGTCAAAACGACCGCACGCCACGTAACAAAGATCAATGGCTGCGGATCCCAGTCTTCGAATACCCTGTGAAGCCTCCAAACAACGCTTAAAGCGAGCCATCAACATATCTATAATAGTCTTCAGGTCATAGGGGAACCCTGTCACCAGGAGACTTTCCGAGAGACTCATAGTTGATGAAACACGGATCTCTTTTCCGTTCAGGAAGGCGCCTTCCCCCTTAATCGCCCAGAAACGTTCCCCCGAAACAGGATTTTCAACCACACCGAATACGGTCTCGTCATTTACAGCAAAGGCTATGGATATACTGAAGCAGGGGAGATTGTGAGCGAAATTGGTTGTCCCGTCCAGCGGGTCAATAACCCATTGGCAGGGAGACTGAGCCGGGACATTCCCGCTCTCTTCAGCAATAATGGAATGATCGGGATACACGGCAAGGATCGTATCGATGATAAGGCGTTCAGCATATTCGTCTGCCTCCGTAACCAAATCGATGGCGCCTTTTTTCTTGATGGAGTGAGCTTGTCCGAAGCGATCGCGAAGAAAGTCCGCGGCCTTTTGAATGGCGGAGAACCCTACATCCCTGGCCTGTTTTAAGTCAATAATGTCTCTCATGTTCGTGCCCATGCTTAATTGAAGATTGACGATTGGAAAAACAAGCTCTTGATTCTTCAATCGTCAATCCTAATGCGCTTCCGCCCAATTTTCCCCTGTATTGATGTCCACTTTAATAGGCGCCTTCAATGGATGCACACCCTCCATTGTCTTTTTAACAAGGGTTTTAAGTCTTGTGATCTCTCCTTGAGGTACTTCAAAGACCAACTCATCATGGACCTGAAGAAGCATTTTTGCCTTAAGTCCCTGACGTGGAATTGCATCATGCAATCGTATCATCGCAACCTTAATTAAATCCGCAGCCGTTCCCTGAATCGGAGTATTTATTGCCGTGCGCTCGGCAGCCTCTCTTACTGTCCGGTTTTTGCTGAGGATATCCGGAAGATATCTATGTCTGTTCAGCAGGGTAGTGACTTTGCCTTCCTTGCGCGCCCTCTCAATAGTGCGGTTAATATACTCTTTGACCCCTTTGTATTGCACAAAGTAGTTGTCAATATATTTTTTTGCCGTGCCGGCGCTGATTCCCAGTTCTTTTGAGAGGCGAAACGGGCTCATCCCATAGATTATTCCAAAGTTGATCATTTTTGCCTGTCGCCGCATATCCGGGGTAATAAGTTCGGGAAATAACTGGAAGACCTCTGAAGCGGTTCTGGCATGAATATCCTCGTCCTCCTCAAACGCCGTGATCAGTATGGGGTCTTCCGAGTAATGGGCCAGGATACGCAATTCAATCTGGGAATAATCAGCAGAAAGGATCTTCCAACCTTGCCTGGGGATGAATGATTCACGAATCTTTCGCCCTTCTTCGGTTCGAACGGGAATATTCTGTAAATTCGGATCGCTGCTGCTTAGTCTTCCGGTAGCAGTCACTGCCTGGTTGTAAGAGGTATGCAGACGTCCCGTATCAGGATGAATAAGGCCCAGCAAGGCGTCCGTGTAGGTCGACTTGAGCTTGGCAAGAGACCGATAGCGAAGGACCAAACCGGGAAGTTCGTGCTGTTCGGACAGAGCGGTCAGCACCTCCAGGTCTGTGGAATAACCGGTCTTTTTTTTGGTTTTCTTCTGATACGGGAGGTTCAATTTTTCAAAGAGTATCCTTCCTAACTGCTGGTGCGAATTTATATTAAAGCTCTCCCCCGCCATAGAAAATATTTGATCCTCAAGGAGATGTAACTGCTGCTCGAAGTCCTTTGAAAGTTCGATGAGACGATCACTGTCTACCCGCATTCCCGTCATTTCCATATCTATCAATACAGGGACCAGCGGCATCTCCACATCGTTAAAGAGCGACTCAAAACCTTTTTCCTTAAGCATTGGCCCTAATATCCGGGAGGCTATAAGTGTGATGTCCGCGTCTTCGCATGAATAGGTTGAAGCGCTCTCTATGGAAACCTCGTCGAATCGGAGGGCGCCTTTTCCGCGTCCTGTTACCTCTGCATAGGTAATCATCTTATGATTAAGATAATCCCTTGCAATCGCATCTAAGCTGTGCGCCCGAACAGAAGGATTGAGAAGATAGGAGGCTATCATGGTATCAAACATGATCCCCTTAACGGCGATCCCGTATCGTTTCAAGATGATGGTATCGTATTTGATGTTTTGGCCTACCTTCAGGCAGTTTGGGTCTTCGAGCAGCGGTTTCAGCGAGCTGAGCACATGATTGAGCTCAAGCTGGGCAGGGACATCAGGATACGAATGAGCGCAAGGGATATAGGCGGCCTCATGAGAGCGGCATGAAAAGGAGAGCCCCACAATCTCGGCCGTCATGGGGTCTGTTGATGTGGTCTCCAGGTCGAGCGCAAAGGTCCCGGCCCTTTGTAGATTTTCTATCAGGGTCCTGAGTTCTGAGTCGGAGAATATGGTTTGATACGACTTCTTTGAGAGATCCTGTTGTGGGGCAAAGTCCTTTTGCAGTTGACGAAACTCCAGTTCCCGAAAAAGGTTCCCCAGTTTTTCCCGGTCAGGCGGTGTAACCCGGAAGTCCTGGAAATTAAATGAAAGGGGCACGTTAATATCAATCGAGACCAGTTTCCGGCTCAGCCGTGCCTGGTCGATGTGGGCCGTAAGATTTTCACGCAATTTTTTCTGCTTGATCTCGTCGAGGTGTTCTAAGAGCCGGTCAAAGTTGCCGAACTGTTTGACAAGTTTGATAGCGGTCTTTTCGCCGATACCCGGAACCCCTGGAATGTTATCTGAAGAATCTCCGGAAAGTCCCATCACATCGATCCACTGCTTTGGTTCTATGGAATGTTCTTCCGTGAAACCTTTACAGGTAACAGAGCGGTCTTTCATCGGATCCCATAGAGATGCTGATTCGGAGAGAAGCTGTTTGAAGTCTTTATCGCCGGTGACGATTACTGTTTTATACCCCTTTTTTGTTGCTTTTTCAGCAATAGTTCCGATAATGTCATCCGCCTCGTAGCCATTGAGTTCCAGGGATGGAATGTTGAACCCTTCTACTATCTTTTTAATATACGGAATCTGAACCGACAGGTCCTCCGGCATGGGGGGACGATTTGCCTTATACTCTTTGTAGAGCTCGTGACGAAAAGTAGGCCCCCTGGCATCAAAAACCATGGCAAGATAGGATGGCTGCCGATCTTCAATCAACTTCAACAACATCCGGGTAAAACCGAACGAAGCATTTGTGGGAAACCCTTT
Source organism: Desulfobacterales bacterium (assembly GCA_030594505.1). Lineage (GTDB taxonomy): Bacteria > Desulfobacterota > Desulfobacteria > Desulfobacterales. The sequence goes on along the minus strand of JAUVFC010000008.1, from coordinate 10,015 downwards.
GGAATTCGACAGATGCCGGATCGCATGATAGGCCCTGTAAATATAGGAATTTCCGTCCACTAAATATATGGTTTCTTCTTTTTTCATCTATAATCGCTTATTAGGACACAGATTCTGTATACTTAATATCCTGATAATCTGCGTTTATCTGTGTCCAAAATGAAAATGCCCGTGCCATTAACTCAGATTCATTTTTTACCAGCACATATACAAACTGTCAAATTTTATCTGGCAAAAAAGATCTGTCTTTTGTATCCTTAATAAAAAAGAAGTGATAACCACCTTCGATGCTTGGCTGAAGTATGTTTTCCCTTGGTTTACGGCAAAAAACTAACGTAAGCGTTCACGCCCATATTGTGTCATTTCGACAACAGCCTGTCATTTCGACCGTAGGGAGAAATCTTAAATGCCCATAACTCGAAGATATTATGTCTATCTGCTCACAAACTGGAACAGTAAAGTCATGTATGTGGGGGTAACCAATAACTTGGAGCGGCGGCTTTATGAGCACAAGAACAAGCTCGTCAAAGGATTTACCGAAAAATACAACGTGAACAAGTTGGTTTATTTTGAAGAAACGCAAGACATAACCGCTGCTATTGATAGAGAAAAGGAAATAAAGAAATGGCGAAGAGAGAAGAAAAATCAATTGGTGAACCGGATGAACCCAAACTGGAAAGACTTGAGTTCTGGATGGTAAAGATTTCTCCCTTCGGTCGAAATGACAAAAAGAAGGCGAAATGACAAAAAGAAAGCGAAATGACAAAAAAGAAGAAATACGCCCTTTCGGGATTTTTGCAAGAGCGTTGTATAATAAAACCACCAAGATAAGGAAGACTCTATGACTACACTTATTCTCGCTGCAGGATTTGCTATCATTGTTTCTGCCATGTGCTCTTTGTTTGAGGCTGTCCTGTATTCAGTCCCGATAAGTCACATCGAAACAACGGTTCAAGCCGGAAAGTCTTCGGGCCGTATACTCAAAAAATTACGAAAAGATGTAGATCGTCCTATATCGGCGATCCTGTCATTAAATACCATAGCAAATACGGCGGGCGCGACCATAGCGGGATCTGTTGCAGCCTCCGTCTTTGGATATGAGTGGGTAGGCTATTTTTCAGCCGCTTTCACCCTATCTATACTAATCTTTTCAGAAGTCATTCCCAAGACAGCAGGAGTAGTCTACAGCAAGCAATTAGCGCCATTGATTGCACGTCCCCTCCAATGGCTTGTGCTGGTTTTTACGCCAATGGTGTGGTTCTGCCAATTTGCGACGCGTATTGTTGCTCGAAAAAAGGTTATCCAGACGGTATCAGCCGAAGAGATTATAATCATGGCCAGACTGGGTCGTCTTTCCGGCGAGATCAGGCCGGAGGAGGAGAAAGTCATCAAAAATATACTCTCTCTGGAAGACAAGACTGCCAAAGATATTATGACTCCAAGAACGGTTATCTTTTCTCTCAGCGAGCATCTGACCCTTGAAGAAGCACAGGAAAAGGCCGGGATGTTGCCTCACAGCAGGATTCCGGTATATGATGAAAACCCGGAAGACATTATCGGAATCGTACAACGTAGTGAAGCGCTCTCCGCCCTTGCGAGCGACAAGCATCAACTCCGGTTAAGCGATTTAATGAAATCTGTTCACTTCTGCCCGGAATCGATACCCCTTGACAAATTGCTTGTGGAGTTTCTGGAACGCCGGCAGCATCTCTTTGTAGTGATCGACGAGTTCGGAGGGCTTGCAGGCGTTGTGACCCTTGAAGATGTTCTGGAAGAAATTCTCGGCAGGGAGATCGTTGACGAATCGGATCAGGTGGTTGATATGAGGGAATTAGCGCGTCGTCGTAAAATCGAGACAAGAACTAAACGGTGAATAATTCCTTATTGCCCCGGCACAGGCAGGCTAAAAGTAAAAGCGCTCCCTTTTCCTAATTCGCTTTCCGCCCATATCTTGCCGCCGTGGGCCTCTATGGCCATTTTACAAAACGTCAATCCCAGTCCGGAATCGCGAGTTACTCCTTTCTTTTTCATCTCCACCTGTTCATATTTATCAAATATCCTGGCCAAATATTCTGATGGGATTCCGCGTCCGTTGTCGGTAACATTTATATATACGGAGTCGGCAGCTTCATCAAAGAACGCATTGAGCCCTATCTCTCCCTTCTTTATGCACTTCAATGCGTTGGAAATCAAGTTCTCAAGCACTCTGGTTATAAGGTTCACGTCAACTGTAACCTGCGGGACGTCATCTTTGACACATGAATATATTTTTGTCTGCCGGGCAAGCGCCTCTCCTTTGTATTCATTTGTCAGGTCGTAGAACAATCCGGAAATATCAATCGATTCGTATTCCAACCGAAGTCTGTCGTCTTCCATCTTGCAGGTATCCAGAATATTATCAATCAATCTTTGCATTCGCTTGCATGCTCGCAGAATATTGACCGGCGCAATTATATCATTACTACTAAAACGGCCTTCCAATTCTAATGACATGAGTTCAAGAGAGCTGGTCATAACCATAAGGGGATTGTTTAGATCGTGTATAATCATGTGTGTCATAAGTTCCTTGCTTTTTTCCGCTCTTTTTAAATCTTCATAACTTTGTTGGAGTCTATCATACAGAGACTTTATCCTCAGAAGCGAACGTGTCCGTGCCAACAGGACGGTGGAATCAAAGGGTTTGGACATGAAATCGTCCGCCCCGATTTCCAACCCTGTTATTCTATTTTCTTTTGAGGCAAGGGCTGTAATCAAAACCACCGGGATAAACCTGTTCTTTTCGCTTTCTTTAATCTCCCTCAAGACATCAAAGCCACTTAACCCCGGCATTATTATATCCAGAAAAATTAAATCAATTGATACTTCTTCTAATAATTGCAGCGCCCGCGTCCCGTCATAGGCCCTGGCTACCTCATAACCGTATGGAAGCAAAAACGATTCCAATAACTTTACGTTACTTTCCTCGTCATCCACTATCATTATTGTAGGTTTGTCTTTCATTTTAGCCTCCTAATAGCGCATTGCCGGTCTATTGAAATAGCCAAGCAAAGAGTAAGACATTCTGAGACCTTTGCAAAACTGCCATTATGAGCGCTGACGCTTCACTTCGTGCCCGTGATACGGCGTCAGGCTTCAAATTTTGCACGGAGTGAAGCGTTAGCGCTATCCTCGATCCGCCTGAGGCGGACCTCCGGTTGAAATTTTCGCCTTCCCCCGGCGACGGGATTTCACTTCGCTCAACTTGCCTGACAAAAAAATGTCACGTTTTTCAAAGGTCTCATTCTATTACAGAGAATACCCCCATTGTGGATGAATGTATGACCATGTAGCGCAGGGCTTTAGCCCTGCCAACCGGATGAAATAGCTATAAGTAGCTTCTCCTTTGTCGTTTTTTGGCAGGACTAAAGTCCTGCGCTACTTCACCGGCTGTGCCACTCAACTACTCAACCACTCTTCCACTTTGGCAACCAAATCCTTAGGACTTACGGGTTTTGCCAGATAATCATCCAGTCCTGCCTCCAATATAGCCTCTCGCTCCCCCCTCATGGCCCTGGCTGTCAGGGCAATAATGGGAACGTCTTTTAAGGAGTCTATCTCTCTTATCTTCCTGGTTGCCTCGTAACCGCTCATGACCGGCATCTGAATGTCCATGAGAATCAGATCCGGCGACTCTTTTTGGGCGATTTCTATTCCTTTTGGACCATCTTCGGCAGTATATATGGTGTAACCTGAAGGCCTCAGCGTCTCCCTGATCAAGATCATATTGTCCGGGTTGTCCTCTACTATTAATATCTTAAAAGGAGGCGCTCCTTTGACCTTTTCTGCCTCAGCCGGCAAAGGCCGTCGCTTATACAACAAGCCTCTAATCTGATCGATTAAGACAGACTTGTCTATTCCCCCTTTAACAAGCACTCCCTTTACGTTTTCGCCAAAACGATCTTTTTCATCATTGGTTACATCGAGCGCGGTAAGAACTATTACCGGTATGTTTTTATACTTCTCATTTTCTTCCAATTTTTTTAGTACCTGGAAGCCATCCATTTCAGGCATTTGAAGGTCTAATAAGATCAGGTCGGGCACACGTTCTTTGATGTATTGGAGGCCTTCTGATCCGTTAAAGGCGAAACGGAGCCAGCAATTTTCCTCCTTGAGGATTGCATTCAATTCTTTCGTAACCACTGGATCATCATCTATGATAAGAATTTCCTTTGGGACTTTCACTCCTTCACGGGTTTCTTGCTGTCTTGCCTTTGCCTCGTCCAGAAGTGCTTCTTTAACCTTTTTTTGCCAATCCGCGTTTGTTGGACGCTTTGAGGAGGTCAGCTCTTTTGGCAACGTCACTGTAAAGGCAGTCCTTTTGTCGAATTCACTCTCCACCTCTATTTTTCCGCCCAAAAGTCGGGACAATTTCCAGCAGATATTGAGTCCGAGCCCTGTACCGCCGTATCTTCTGGTGATAGAGCCGTCTACCTGTCTGAAGGCGTCAAAGATGTGCTCAAGGTGTTCTTCCTTTATACCTATACCGGTATCTGTTACGCTTATCTTCACTATATCTTTCTCTTCATCCTTTTCCTCTTTTGCAACAACCGAGATCTCGCCCTGATCTGTGAACTTGACTGCATTTCCCAGGAGGTTGACAAGTATCTGCCTTAACTTGTCCACGTCGCTTTGAAGTACGATATGGTCATCAACATCTATATTCAAGGCTAACCCTTTTTCATTAATAAGCGGCTTAAGGGAGACTGCAATTCCATTGACAAGCGTCTTTATATGGACCGCGCTTACGGCAAATTCGAGTTTTCCTGATTCGATTCTGGAAAGATCGAGGATGTCGTTTATCAACAGGAGGAGATTCTCTCCGTTTCTTTCAATAATCTCTAAATATTCTTTTTGCTTCTCACCAAGCGCGCCGGCACTTCCGTCGGTCAGCAGCCTGGTCATTCCGAGCGCCGCGTTCAGCGGAGTTCTTAACTCATGAGACATATTGGAAAGAAATTCAGACTTCAGCCGGTCTGCCTCTTGCGCCTGACGTGTTTTTTCTTCCAGCATCTTCTTCTGAACCTCGAGCTCTTCGGTCTGTGACTGCAGTTCCTCGCTCTGGGCAATCAATTCTTCGCTCTGTGCCTGTAACTCCTCGTTTTGAGAAGCCAAGAGGTCGTTCTTCTCCTTCAAGTTCGCAGCCAATTCCTCCACCCGTAGATAGGAAATAACATTGTTGATCCCTGTTCCAAGTTGATCAGCCACTACCTTTAAAAACCGAAGATTCTTTTCTTCGAATTCATGAATGCTGCACAGCTCCAGAGCACCCAGTAGCTTATCCTGAAAGATAATAGGAAGACAGACCACATTTTTTGGTATCCGCTCGCCGCCTCCGGAGGAGATGCGGAAATAATCCGCCGGCACATCTGATAAAAGGACCATCTTTTTATCCCTGGCTGCCTGACCCGGAAGTCCGTGGCCGATCCTGAACCCTTCTTCGATCGTATTTATATCGAGTGCATAAGTTGAAACCGGCTGTAAGAGTTCTCCTTCTTCATTATACAGATAAATCACACCGATCTGGGCATCGATGTACTCGATTATTTTTCCGATCACCTCTTTTAAGAGGGGTTTCATCTCCAATCCGGAATTCAGGGCAGTGACAACGGCATTATATGCCTCCTGTATGTGGTTGCTCTCCTCCAGGCTTTTTGTCGTTTCCTGAAGCTCCCGGATAAACCTTTTCGACTCGGTGATATTGGTAAAGACCTCTATGATCCCGATTATATCGCCTGCGCTATCCGTAAAAGGTGTGGCCATAACCCGGCAGGGGATTCTCATGCCGTCTACGGTCTCCCTTTCATCTTCCATGTCAAGTCTCTGTTTTCCTCTCAGTATCTCCCTTAAAGAGCATGCATCAGTATGGCAGCATGTCCCGGAGAGCACTTCATAACATTTTTCCCCTTTTGTCTCTTCCGCAGGTATTCCGGTGAGTTCATACATCGCCCTGTTCTGGCTGATTATGTTAAAATTTCTGTCAACCACCCGCATTGCGTTCAATGAACCATTATATATCTGTTTCAGCTCGGCGAGCGTGCTCTTTAAGGAGTCGGTCATCCTATTGAACGAAGAGGCCAGGTGACCGACCTCGTCCCGCGTGTCGATCCTGGCGGTTTTTTCCAAATCGCCTTTGCTGATGGCATCAGCAACTTCTATGAGTTCATACACCGGTTTGGTAGTGAACCCGGCAAAGATAACAGCCAAAACAATTCCTATGGTTAAAACCCCGATAGCTATGCCGGTAATCAATACTGTTACCCGGACAATGTTGTCACGCAACGGCTCTTCTGTTATCCCAATACGAGCAATCCCTAATGTTCCTTTAAAGATAGGTATGGCAACGTCTAAAATTATCCCTTTTTCCGTCTCTATATGTTGCAGGTTATACGGGAGGTCATGGTCGGCCTGGTTGGCATTGAGCAGGCCGGCCGGCAGGCCTCCGGCAAACGTAGAAAACGGGACGTGACCCGTTGGATCGATAATAAATACGTACTCAACGTCTTTTTCTCTTTCCTTTATTTTTGATAACATTAACCTGGCTTCTACGTCGTTTCCGGCTAACAGCGGGTTCATAATCTGTACATTTATACAGTTGGCGATCGATGCAGCCCTTTTGTGGTATTCGTTCATAAAAGCCTTGTTAAAGGTATATTGAACGATAAATATTGCAGGCAAAAGCAATAAAGATATAATCGCCACAACCCCGACAATGAGCTTTGTCCTTAACTTTGTATTTTTCATGATTGTCCCGTTACTGATTTCTCTTTCCGATCAACAAGCTTTTTTATCTTTCGAATAGAATCATAGGCACTGTCATCTACACTGACGAATTTATCGATCATCAGACTCTCAAGTATCTCCTTACCGTTCATGTCCTGATGCATCTCCAGAAGAACTTCTCTTATCTTGTTCTTTAATTCTGTGCCCATGCCCGAGCGGACAAGAATCGGCGGATTACTGAATGGCGCTGATTTTTTGATGACCTTTGTTTTAGAGGTAAATTCCGGACTTTTGTGATTGCAGTATTCCCAGATAAGGCTGCTTACCGCTCCGCCGTCAACAAAGTTTCGTGCGACCGCTTCAATAGTGTCGGTGTGAGCCCCTGTGAAACTGTATTTTTTAAAAAATGATTCCGGGGTCTCTCCCTGTTGGGCAAGGATGTAAGTAGGGACCAAATGTCCACTCACACAGTGATATGACGTAAAGCAAAAACTTCTATTTCTTAGATCCTCGAAGGATGTTGCCGAACTGTCAGCAGGTACGATGATGTAGGACCGGGAGGTGGTTTGATCGTTGATCCGGGCAACTGCAAGCAGATCCACATTGCCGGTATTGTGACAGGTAATATACAACATACTACAGGTAAGGGCTATATCAAATTCTCCGGTCTTGATCAATTCCGAGATTTCATTAGGTGTGTCTCTATAAGTAATGATTATCGGAGAGCTTAACTTTTTCGACAGATAGTCAAACAGTTCCTTATAATAACCATATGTGTCTTTTGGAGAAACTAAAACAGCAACGACTATACGCAGGGACTTTTGTGTCTCCTCTGACACAGGGGGGATCTGTACCCCCTCCCCTTCAAGGCTGATCTTGTTGGCTTTTTCTCGATCCTGGCAGCTAACCACCATAATGGTTGCTGTCAGACCAATTGCCAACAGCATAACCGCCCATATTATAAAAAGTTTTTTATACATCTTGGTTTTCTCCTGTTGGTTTTGTCTCCCCAGTCTTTGAGACCTCAATAAAATCATCTATTCGCTTCAGCAGTTTTTTCCCGCTTTCATGTATAAGGCCGACAAATTCCTTCTGTTGGGAGGTCAATGGCCCGTAGAATTCATTTCCGAGGAGTTCTGAAAAGCCTATGATCGAATTCAACGGCGTCCTTAAGTCATGGGATGTTATAGACAAAAGATCCGGTTTTGAGCCTTGCACATTCCCGGAGTTTTTTTCGGATGTTCCTGCTCTATCAATGAGTTTCTTCATTCTCAGCATAACCTTAACCCGGGTGATCAGTTCCAGGTTATTAATCGGCTGGGTCAAATAATCATCAGCTCCGATCTCGAGCCCTTTGACCTTATTTTGCAACTCATAACAGGTGGCTGTCAGAAAAATTATAGGAATGTGTCTTGTAGCTTCATCCTCTTTTAGAGTCTTACAGACCTGAAAGCCATCCATGCCCGGCATATGAATATCAAGCAGGATTACGTCAGGGGGATCGGCGCGGACCATCTTCAAACACTCCGGTCCATCCCTGGCCGTTGTTACCTGACATCCTATATGGTATTTCAACACCTCGCTCACCATAAAAGCCGCATCTTTATGATCTTCAACTACAAGCACTGTGGACATGGACACTCCTTACTCAACTATCCCCTCTTCTGATAAATCCTCTCTCGTGAATATTTCAGTATAAAAAAATCCTTCAAACTGTCCGGAACCGACTCTGATCTGCCCAGGAGTAAATAACCCCCTGGATTCAATGACTTGAAAATGTATAAAAAGGTCCTATCCTGCAACGGCACGGAGAAATAGATCAGGAGATTGCGGCACAGGATCAGGTCATAGTTGGCCACTATGCCTGCTGCCGGAGATCTTCTGTTTCGAGAGGCAATATCGTGGTTGCAGAAATTTACCAGGCCTTTTATGGAATCGACCACCCGATAGCCGTCATCGTTATTGTGTGTGAAATACTTATCCAGCATCCCCTTCTTCACCTCGGCAACAGATTCAAGATCATACCTCCCCAATCTCGCCTTATCCAGGGCGTCATCATCAATGTCCGTACCGAATATGCTGATATTGTAATCTGTTATCTTCTTCCTCTCCTTCCTGAAATATTCTGTCAGATTTATGGCCACGGAATAAACCTCTTCTCCAAAGGCGCATCCGGCACACCATATTCGAAGACTTCTGTCGTTATGTTCCGCTTTTGACCTGAACAGATCCGGGAATATCTCACGAGACAGTATTTCAAAAACATGATGGTTTCTGAAAAAGCGGCTTACTTTTATAGTGAATTCTTTTAACAAACGTTTGGATTCTTCAGGATCATTTTCAAGAATATCGGCATACTCGCGATAATTCCCGGCTCTCACGGCAGACAGCCTTCTGTCCAACCGACGTTTGATGGTACCCTCCCTGTATTGGGAGAAGTCAATATCATGCGCTTCATGTAGTATTTTCAAAATTAGTTCGAAATGTTTGTCATCTGTCATTTTGCATCTGTCATTGATCATTTGTCATTGATCATTATTCAAATGAATCAGTCCGCTTTTTAATGATAAATGTTAAATGCCAAATGATAAATGAAAACCACTCACAACATCTCATCCTGACTCACGATCTCGGCTAACCGCTCAATAATGAGATCAACATCATCCTGGTGCAAATCAATATTCGATATAGCTCCCTGGTGAATCCGGTTGACCAGACCATCCGCGCCGCAACCTGCTCCAACCATCGAGCATATGCCATCCGCGATATGGACTGCCGAAACAATCTCAGGATTCTCTTTTGCTCTTTCCGGCGAATGGTGAAAAGAGATCGCTTCAACTAAAACCGGCGGCAGTCCCCACTCCTCAGCCACCAGGCCTCCTGTCCGGGCATGATCGTATCCCAACAGTTCCTTTTCCGCGGCCACAAACGACTTGTTTTCGTTGATAACCTTGTCCATGATCAGATTGAACCTTTCAAAGACATATTGATCCAGAACTACTTTACCGATGTCGTGGAGTAAGCCGGCAGTAAAAACCACTTCGGGATCTTCAAACTTCTTCTGTCCGGCGATCAGTTCGGCCACCATGGCACAGCAAACGGAATGTTTGAAAAGTTCCCCTTTTTTCGAAGAATAGCCACCGGTCCCGTCTTCGTAGAGCTTATACATAGATGCGGTCAAGACTATATTCTTTAACGTTTTTAACCCGAGAAGAACAACCGCCCTGGATATGCTCGAAATCTGATTTTGCAGCCC
>JAUVFC010000214.1 GCA_030594505.1 Desulfobacterales bacterium | reverse complement strand
CTTTCAAGTTCTCTTTTAACAACTCGCCAAAATTCGACGTGGCTCCTTTACTGTTATTGAGATACTTATTAACCAGGTTTTTATCCACGTCCTCCTCATCCATTTTCTTGAGAGAAAGGCCTATTCTCCTATCTTTACTGCTCACATTTACAACTTTTGCGGACAAAGCATCACCCACATTGAACTTCCCGACAGGTGTTTTTAGTTTTTCTTTTGAAACTTCCGAAACATGGATAAGGCCTTCAATCCCCTTTTCAAGTTCTACAAAGACACCAAAATCGGTAACATTGGTAACTGTACCGGCAACCTTTGTCCCGACATGATAGCGATCGGGAATTGTCTGCCAGGGATCCAGTTCAAGTTGTTTTATACCAAGAGAAAAGCGTTCACTTTCCTTGTCAACATTAAGGACTATTGCACGGACCTCATCACCCTTTTTATATAACTCCGACGGATGCTTGATCCGCTTGGTCCAGGAGATATCAGAGATATGAACCAGGCCGTCTATCCCCTCCTCTATCCCTATGAACAGTCCGAAATCCGTAACATTTTTAACCTTGCCTTCTATAACTGTTCCGACCGGATATTTCTCTGACACAACATCCCATGGATTCGGAGCAATCTGCTTCATGCCGAGAGAAACTCTTCTGTTTTCAGCATCGATGTTGAGTATCACCACATCCACAACATCGCCTATCGAAACCACTTTTGATGGATACCGGATCTTCTGGGTCCAAGACATTTCAGAAACATGTATCAAACCTTCAATAACTTTTTCCAATTCCACAAAAGCGCCATAGTCGGTCAGACTTATCACTTTCCCCGTAACCCGTGACCCCACAGAATAACGTTCTTCCGCGGTAGTCCACGGGTCCGACGCTAATTGTTTAATGCCGAGCGAAACACGCTCACGCTCCAGATCAAGGCCAAGTACTTTTACCTCTATCTCATCTCCAATGGAAACCATATCAGAAGGATGAACTACTCGTCCCCATGACATATCTGTAATGTGCAAAAGCCCGTCTATTCCTCCCAGATCTACAAAGACACCATATTCAGTTATATTTTTGACCGCCCCATTCATGACCTTGCCTTCACTAATGGTCTCAAGTGTCTTCTGCCTAACTTTCTCTCGATCTTTTTCAAGAATGGCTCTTCTAGACAAAACAATATTGTTCCTCTTTTTACTGTATTTCAATATCTTGAAATCAAAGGCTTTGCTAACCAGTCGATCAAAATTCCGGATCGGTCGCAGATCCACTTGAGACCCCGGCAAAAATGCCTCCACGCCGATATCAACGGAAAATCCGCCCCTGACACGACTGGTAACGACTCCTTTAACAACGCCGTCATCCTCGTATATCTTTTTGATGTCATCCCAGACTTTCATCTTTGCGGCTTTTTCCCTGGAAAGAGAAATTGTATTCTCATCTTCCTTCCATCTTTCAAGTAATACATCTACCGTATCGCCAACCTTGACCTCTACCTGTCCGTCCTTGTCTCTAAACTCGCTGATACGGACCTGTCCTTCTGATTTGTAACCGATGTCCACCAAAACATATTCTTTTTCTACCTTGACAACCGTGCCGGCTATAACCTCACCTTCCCGAATATGTTTCATGCTCTCGTCAAGGTACATCTCCATAAGGTTTTCTTGTGACTCGTCGTCATCGTCGTCTATTACATCCGGATGATCACTTTCCGCGTTTGCGCCGGTTTCTGCTTCTATTTTTGTCATCTCTTCGGCTTTGTCGGTCCCATGCCCCTCCTCTGCTCTTTCTTGTTCCGTTATGTGGTTTCCTCCAAATTCTTCCATTAAACGCTTACCCCCTAAAATTATTTTCAAGCTTGTTTATTAGCAATATTACATTACCAGAATCCCGAAAAAAACACAACCAGATAAAATAAAAGATAAAAGAGACCTTTGCATAACGCGACATTTTTTCGTCAGGCAAGAAAGGCGAAAACTTTAACCGGAGGAATACATTGGGTATTTTGAGGATTAAAGTTTGAAGCCTGACGCCGCATCACGGACACGAAGTGAAGCGTTAGCGCTCATAATGGCAGTTATGCAAAGGTCTCAAAAGAATATTGTTCCAATACCCCATCACTAATTACCCATCAAATATATTGCATCATCCTTTCAATAACATTTTCAATATCTATCTCACTCGAATCAATCAAGATCGCGTCTTCGGCCGGTTTTAAAGGTGACAGGGAACGCGTGGAGTCGTTCTCATCACGTTTTTTCATATCAGCAGCAACCTCTTCCAGGGTGATCTTTACACCCTCCTCACTTAGTTCTTTATAACGTCGGAAAGCTCTTGTTTCGGGAGCAGCATTAAGATAGAATTTTACGTCGGCATGCGGGAAAACTACCGTTCCCATATCACGCCCTTCTAAAATAACTCCTCCGTCCTTCCCCATATCGCGTTGTATGCCTAAAAGATATCTTCTGACAACAGGCCTGGCAGACAACCGTGATGCGAGCATGGTAATCTCCTGGGTCCGTATACGCTCTGATACATCCTCTCCGTTCATAAACAGACGTGGCCCGCTCTGTCCATTACGAAATTCGAGCGTAATCTCTTTAAGAAGGTCTGCAAGGAGATCTCCGCCTTCGACACAATTGGAAGATGCGGCAGCTAATGCTACAGCCCGGTAAAGGGCGCCGGTATCAACATACATATATCCCAAGCGCCCTGCAAGCAACCGGCTTATCGTTGTTTTCCCGGCGCCGGCAGGACCGTCGATCGTGATTATCTTACGTTTCATTCAGCACTTTTTCCTTGGAGGCTGTCCGAGAATTTGGGCCGTTCCTCACGCTTTTGCAGTAGGATCAGAATTCTCGGACAGTCTCCAAGGCGTTGATAAAACGCTCGTTTTCTTCCGGAAGCCCAACAGTCACCCGTATATAGTTGGGATAACCATAGGCGGTCATTGCCCGAACAATCACACCCTGGCGAAGCATCTTCTCGTAGACAGATTTTGCATCCATGGCCATATCAATTAGAAAGAAGTTCGTTTGAGTAGGATAATAGCGAATGCTTAGTCTGTCCAGTTCCCTGTAAAGATATTTCAGGCCGCTGTGTGTCAAGCGTAGGGTCTTTTCAAAAAACTCGTCATCGTCCAATGCCGCCAATGCACCTACCTGGGCCAAGGCATTGGTATTGAATGGTTGTCGAACACGATTAATAAAATCTGCCATTTCCGCTGACATAACGCCGTAGCCGATCCTGAGTCCTGCCAGCCCATATGCCTTGGAAAAGGTCCGAAGCGCCACCACAGTTTTGCCGGAATCAATATAGTCAAGGCCTATAGGACAATCACTTTCTTGTACAAACTCTATATACGCCTCATCCACTGCCACAATAACATCCGAGGGTACCTGGCGTAAAAATCTTTCAAAGGCATCTCGTGAGACAATGGTTCCGGTCGGATTGTTTGGGTTGTTGATAAAGATCATCCGGGTG
>JAUVFC010000221.1 GCA_030594505.1 Desulfobacterales bacterium | reverse complement strand
TTTCCTGGGGGAAATATCGGAGAGCTTGCCGTCAACGGAACTGTAAACGATATTGCCATGTGCGGGGCGACCCCCCTTTATATCAGCGTGGGACTTATCATCGAAGAAGGCTTGTCCACGGTTGACCTGAAAAAGATACTCAAAGGGATGAAAGAAGCCGCGAAAAAGGCCGATGTCCTGATTGTAACCGGCGACACCAAGGTAGTCCCGAGAGGGGCGGCAGACAAGATATTTATCAACACCTCCGGGGTCGGGCTTATCCCTGACGGGGTAAACATTTCAGGACATAACGCCCGTCCCGGTGACAAAATCATATTAAGCGGCACCATTGCCGATCACGGCATTACCGTATTGACACAAAGAGAAGGGATGTCCTTTGAATCCGCCCTTCAAAGCGATACCGCCCCCTTAAACCACATGGTCCGCGACATGATCGCCGCGAGCGACCGGATTCATGCCTTGAGGGACCCGACCCGCGGAGGAGTGGGAACCTCCCTTAACGAGATCGCCGCTCAATCAAAAGCAGGAATAAAGATCTATGAGGATGCCCTCCCGATCCGGGAAGAAGTCGCGGGCATCTGTGAACTCTTGGGCTTCGATCCCCTCTACATCGCCAATGAGGGAAAGCTCCTTGCCTTTGTGGGGCCGGACCACGCCGAAAAGGTATTGGAAATAATCAAAGCAAACGAATACGGAAAAGAGGCCTGCATTATAGGAGAAGTCGATACCGATCCCCCCGGCAAGGTCTTTATGAAAACCCGAATCGGCGGGACCCGAATCGTGGACATGCTCACAGGAGAACAGCTCCCCCGGATCTGCTGACCACTGTTTTATTGAGCAGATCAGCCCTTTTAGATTTTTTTGCTCAAAAAAATCATTTTAGCAGCTTGAGATACGTGTTATTTAACGTCTGCTTACTCGGTAATATGTCCGTCCTTATCATACTGAATCAACGAGGTTTTTTCAATTGTTTTCCCTTCAATTTGCCTCTCAATATCGGAGTTAGGGGAAACTCGCTTTTTACTTGACTCAATACTTTTATTGAGGTATTTGTTATTTTTGTAACAATAAAATTAGGTAGATTCTATACGTTAAATTACCTTTCTGAAAACTCCATGATCGCCGGGCATAATTGGTTTCGGTTCCACTACTGCTAAAATCTTTGTTTTTCGGGCCTTTTAAAAAGAGACTTTATTTTAACTGTGGGAAATTACATGTGCGGTGGTGAAAGACTGGAGTATTATTGAATTTTATTTTAGGAGTAAACAATGAACTGGGATTGGGATAAGCTTAAGGAGCGACAAGCTCAAGGCGGGGGGCCGCCTCCGCAGGTAGATGAGCTTGTTAAAAAATTTAAACAGATGAAGCTGCCAGGTGTGTCCATCATTATAGCGATCATTGCAGTGGGGTGGCTACTGACCGGTATATATATTGTGGAGCCTGACGAGGTGGGGGTTGTAAAACGTTTCGGGAAGGTGGTCTATGATGTTGGCCCCGGGCCCCATTATCACCTGCCGGTGCCGATTGAGACGGCCCTGACGCCAAAGGTTACCAAAGTGCGGAGAATGGAGATCGGTTTCAGGACAGTGAGCGCCGGTCCACCCGCGCGGTACAAGGATGTCCCTATTGAATCGCTCATGCTTACCGGTGATGAGAATATTATAGACATAAAATTTATTGTCCAGTACCGAATCCACGATGCGGCGGCATATCTTTTTAATGTAGCGCACCCGGAAAAAGCGGTCCGCGCCGCCGCGGAAGCGGCCATTAGGGAAGTAAGCGGCAAGAGCAAGGTTAGCGAGATCCTTACAACCGAGAAATTCAGGATCCAGGAAGAGACCAAGTTGTTATTGCAAGGGATACTCGACAAGTATAAATCCGGATTCACGGTGGCGGCCGTGCAACTGCAGGATGTGCATCCTCCGGACCAGGTAATAGACGCGTTCAAAGATGTCGCCAGCGCCAAAGAAGATAAAATTAAGTATATTAATGATGCTGAAGGGTATCGGAACGATATTCTCCCAAAGGCAAAAGGCAAGGCCGCGCAGGTGGTCAATGCGGCGATTGGCTACAGGGCCTCCAAAATCAACCATGCCAAGGGTGATGCCAATCGTTTCCTGGCTATGTTGAAAGAGTATTCCAAAGCCAAAGTGGTTACAAGAAAGCGGCTCTATCTTGAGACAATGGAAAAGATTATGGAACGTTCAAACAAGATCGTAATAGAGGACAATTTGTCTAAAAACCTGGTCCCGGTTCTTCCTATGAGTGGGTTGTTGTCGCTACCGGAAGCAAAGAGAGGGAATTAAGCAAGCATGGAAAAGAAAATAACAGGTGTATTGATTATTCTGGTCGTAGCGTTCGTTGTTGCGAATATGGCATTTTTTACTGTGGACCAGACTCAGCAGGCGATCGTGGTAAGGCTGGGGAAGCCGGTTGGGGATATCAAGGGGCCGGGTTTACATTTTAAGCTTCCGGTCGTGCATGAGGTGATATATTTCGAGAACCGCCTCCTGGAATATGATTCCGCTCCCGCCGAGATACTTACCGAGGACAAGAAGGCCCTTGTATTGGATAACTATTCCAGATGGCGTATTTCAGACCCGCTTCGTTTTTACAAGACGGTTAGAAACATTCGAGGGGCCCAGGCCCGTCTCGACGATATTATCTACGCGCAGCTCCGCGTGGAGCTTGGAAGGCATTCACTTACCGATATCGTTTCCAAGGTCAGAAGTGATGTAATGGAAAAGGTGACGGCCAAGAGCAAGACGATAGCTGAAGATTACGGCATTGAAGTCATTGACGTTCGTATTAAACGGGCAGATCTCCCGCCGGAAAACGAAAATGCTGTTTATGGCAGGATGCGGGCCGAGCGTGAGCGCAAGGCCAAACAATACCGGTCCGAAGGCCAGGAAGAATCTCTCAAGATAAAAGCCGCCGCTGACAAAGATCGAACCATTCTTTTGGCAGAGGCCTATGAAAAGGCCGAGACCATTAAAGGAGAAGGGGACGCTAAGGCGCTTAAAATTTACGCAAAGGCATTCGGGAAGGACATAGAATTTTTCAGTTTCCTGAAGACCCTGGAGGCTAACGAAAGATCAATGGGCCGGGATACTACCCTGGTTCTTTCGCCAAAAAGCGAATTTTT
>JAUVFC010000110.1 GCA_030594505.1 Desulfobacterales bacterium | reverse complement strand
TTGCCCAACTTGGCGGGCGCAACCTTTTCCACAACTACACGACCTCTCTCTACTGTCTCGTCAAGAAGCAGTAGAGGAGCGTGGCCGGCGTCTTGCGGGGACATGAGATGAAATCGGGAAAGCATAAACGCTCTTATGAGGAACTTGAGGCACTGTGCGCTGATTTGGAAATTTCGGCTACCCGGGCCATCGCCGTCAAACAGGATCTGATTCAAACCCGCAATAAACTCGACCGTGAGCTTGGCAGATACAAGCACATCCAGTCTTATGCCGAACAAGTTCTTAGCAAGTTCGATGAGTTCAGCGCCATAACTACTGAGTCCATCGTCGAAGCCTACGAGGTTGAGGTGGCTTTGGTAGGCCGCTTCCGAGATAAGGAACAGAATCTCCAGGTGGTCGGCGCCTTTGGACTCGAGTATCCGCCCACATTGCTTCCATTTAATCTCTCCTGGCTTTCAGGCCGCGAAGCGATCCTCCTCGATCGCAACCACCCTTTGATGCGCACCTGGTCCTCTCTGCAGCTATGCGAAGCGATGATCTGCCCTTTTTTCGACCAGAATTCGTTGTTTTCCGGTATCATGCTTGGTGGACGCACGGAACACCGCAAACAATTCTATCCGGAGATCGACCCGGAATTTCTTTCCTCGTTCGCGGTCATGACCGAGCAAGCCGGCCTACTTCTTCGAATTCTTGAATATCATGAAAATCTTGAAGTACTAGTGGATGAACGAACCGCCGAGCTTTCAAAAATCAATGCGAACCTGAAACAGGAGATTGCTGAACGCAAGCGAGCAGAGAAAAAAAGAAGGCAACTCGAAATCCGGATTCAGCGTGCTGAAAAAATGGAGGCAGTCGGCACATTAGCAGGAGGGGTTGCTCACGACCTCAACAATATCTTAAGTGGTCTTGTAAGTTATCCGGAGCTGTTATTGCGGAATATTCCCGAAGATAGCCCCTTAAAAGATCCGCTGTTGACCATAGAAAAATCAGGAAAAAAGGCAGCGGCCATCGTTCAGGACCTGCTAACCTTGGCAAGAAGAGCCGTGCCTGTTATGGAGGTAATAAACATAAATGATGCTATAACAGATTATTTGAATTCGCCTGAGCATGAAAAACTAAAAACATTTCATCCGGAAGTTGAATTTGAATCCCTTCCTGAAACAGACTTGTTAAATATGTTTGGCTCACCTGTTCATTTATCAAAAACCGTGATGAATTTGCTTTCTAACGCGGCCGAGGCGTTGCCTGATGGGGGGCTGGTCACCATATCTACAAGAAACCAATATGTCGACAGACCAATACCGGGCTATGACGAGGTAAAAGAAGGCGATTACGTGGTTCTAAGTGTGGTTGATAATGGAACGGGAATCCCACCCGAGTATCTGGAAAAAATTTTTGAACCGTTCTATACTAAAAAAATCATGGGAAGAAGCGGAACAGGTTTAGGCATGGCTGTTGTGTGGACAACAGTACAAGACCATGAAGGATATATTGACGTTCAAAGCGCTGAAGAGAAAGGAACGACCTTTGAACTTTATTTTCCGGTTACGAGAAAGAAAGTAGAAGGAGACAAATCCACCAGACCGGTTGAAGAGTATATGGGTAATGGTGAAAACATTCTGGTGGTAGATGATATAAGAGAACAAAGAGAAATTGCGACTTTAGTGTTAACCGAGTTAGGATATTCCGTTCACACTGTTTCAAGCGGTGAAGGGGCTGTTGAATATATGAAAACCAACTCGGCAGATCTATTGCTCCTGGACATGATTATGGACCCGGGCATAGACGGTCTTGACACCTACAAAAAAATTCTCCAATTGCATCCTGCGCAGAAAGCAATAATCGCCAGTGGATTTTCCGAAACAGACCGTGTTAAAGAAGCTCAAAGATCAGGTGCGGGAGAATATATCAGAAAACCATATACGCTGGAGAAAATAGGGATGGCAGTGAAAGGTGAATTGTTGAAATAACAAATATGATGGTTTCGCAAAAAGTCCCCTCCTGTACAAATCCTCTTTCTTGACATTCCCGATAATTCACATTAGTTTTTAAAAATTGTAGGGCGTCTTTTTTATTTCGCGCGAGTTTCACACTGTTTTTCAGGAGCAAAACTTTTGAAACGCAACAAAAAACCTTTTATTATTCCCGTATTTGTCCCGCATCAGGGATGTCCCCACCGTTGTGCCTTTTGCGACCAGCGCTCGGTCACAGGCGCGGCCGCCGTCTCTCCTTCCCCTGAAGATGTTATGAAGAGGATTCAGGATTTCCTATGCTACAAGCGCGAATATCATTGGCCTGTTGAGATCGCCTTTTACGGGGGAACCTTCACCGGCCTTCCGTACGATTACCAGGAAAAGCTTTTGGAAACCGCCGAGCAATTTATCGTTAACGGGTCTGTTCACTGCATCCGCCTTTCTACGAGACCGGACACTATCAATAAAGAGACGCTCAATCTTTTGAAAAAGCACGGTGTTACGACTGTGGAATTAGGCGCTCAGTCCATGGACGATCGTGTGCTTAGGGCCTCACGCAGAGGACATACAGCATCTGATACAGTGAGGGCTGTCGCACTTCTTAAAGATTACGGGTTTAAAGTCGGATTGCAAATCATGCCGGGGCTCCCCGGTGACACCGAAGAATCTATTATTGATACAGGAGAAAAAACAGCCTCACTCAGGCCCGATTGCGTACGCATCTATCCCGCTGTTGTTCTGAAAAACACTCATCTCGCGCGGCTGTATCAACAGGGGCGCTATGTCCCCCTGTCATTAAAACAGGGGGTGCGCGTCGTCAAAAAACTCTTGTACCTCTTTAACGGTCGCGGTATTTCCGTGATACGCATAGGGCTCCAGGCCTCGGACTCCCTTACCGGACCGAACGGAATTATTGCCGGCCCCTATCATCCGTCTTTCGGTCATCTGGTCCATTCCGCAATCTTTTTTGATAAGGCTGTGGGGTTGATAGAAAAGATGAAGAACATTCCGGGCCGGATCACATTTCGGACAGCCCCAGGGGATATCCCGAAATTTAGAGGGCTCAACAATAACAATATAGAAAAACTGATGAATCGCTTTAATTTTAGGGGGATACGAGTTGTGCCGGATATCATGATTCCCCCGGGGGGCCTGGTTTATGAGTAAAACACCTTTCAAATCAGGATTTATCGCCATCATCGGCGCCCCCAATGTGGGAAAATCAACGCTCTTGAATCAAATCCTTGGGCAAAAGATTTCCATTACCTCGGAAAAACCCCAGACGACCCGGACTCGAATATTGGGTGTGCTTCACAGGCCGCATGCCCAGTTGATTTTTCTCGACACGCCGGGCGTCCATCAAGCAAAACAGACGTTGAACAAGCGAATGGTAAAGGTCGCGCTTGGCGCGCTTAGTGACGTGGACCAGATTTTATACGTTATAGACGCTAAGTGCCGGGACGAAGGGTCGGATGCGTTTTTGCTTAGAAACCTCAGAAAAACCAAGACACCTGTTACCCTTGCCATAAACAAGGTGGATCTTATAAAAAAGGAGGCCATCCTTCCTCTCATAGAAACATGGAGTAAGAGGCATCCTTTTCATGCGATTGTTCCGATCTCCGCCTTGAAAAATATCCAGGTCGACCAGCTCCTTGATGAAATGTCGGCCCTTTTGCCGGAGGGGCCTCTTTACTTTCCTGAAGACACCATAACCGACCAGCCCGCCCGGTTTATCGCTGCCGAAATGATACGGGAAAAGATATTTCGTCTCACCGGCAAGGAGATCCCTTACTCTGTCGCCGTGACAATAGACACCTTTAAAGAGAGACCCGACAAAAATCGCGTGGATATTGAAGCGACCATCCATGTGGAGCGGGATTCCCAGAAAGGGATCATCATAGGCAAAGGAGGGGCAATGCTGAAAAAGATCGGCTCTATGGCCCGGTCGGACATTCAAAGGATGGTGGGTTCCCAGGTCTTCCTGAAGCTCTGGGTGCGGGTTCAAAAAAACTGGGGCCGGAATGAACGGGTACTTTCCGGATTTGGCTATTAGCATGATTCTTTCATTTCATCCCTGTATAGAAGGCGACGTAAACATCCTCTGTGCCGGAAGACCTCCGGGTGATAAAGATGTAGCTGCCGCCCAAAAGGCGCGTGCAATTATCCTATCGCAGGGGGTTACGGAACAGCTCTACCGGCTCTGTCGCATCCATTGCCCGCACGTATTTCCCAATTATGACGCTCGCTTTGATTACCCGGGAAAGCTCGGACAGATCAGACTCTTTCAGGAAAACAAGGTCTCATTCCCGGCTACGGTTACCTTCTCCGATATCAACGCCTATTGGGAAGCTTTTGAAAAGGGCAAAGCGGATATCCTCCCCTTTGATTTTCCCTGTGTATTGAAGCTCAACGAGGGGGGTGAAGGTGAAGGCGTTTTTTTGCTGAAAAATCAAAAAGACCTGGATGCCATGCTCGACAAGGTTGTGCAAACGGAAAAGAGCGGCCAAAAAGGATTTCTTCTTCAGGCATATGTCCCCAATAAAGGAAGAACACTTCGTGTAGTGGTGATCGGGGAACAATTTTTCAGTTACTGGCGGATTCAGGAAAATAAAGATCTCTTTCAGGCCAACCTACGGACCGATGCACGCATCGATCATAACTTCGCTCCGGAATCGCAAGAAGCTGCCGTTGCATCCGCCCGTGATTTTTGCCGTCGCACAGGGATCAACCTGGCGGGCTTTGACTTTTTGTTTCCACAAGATGCCGCCGAACCTCGACCATTATTTTTGGAAATCAATTACTTTTTTGGGAGACGGGGGTTGGGGGGATCTTTTGAGTATTACGAATTGTTGGAAAAGGCTGTTGAAGAGTGGCTGGCGCATAAATAAAGTTGGTATAGTCTTTGGCATCGGACCGTAGGGCAAGGATAATTACTTCACTTCAGCCTCCAATGCCTTAACTCGATGTGCCATCTGCCTCGACATTAAATGGCTGGATGCCTGCGTTCAGCAATTATCCTTGCCCTGCGGTCCTTCAGTTTGCCCAAAGTTCTTGAGATGTTACCCGAAAATTGAATAACGTTTTAAAAATTTGACCTGCCCGCTCGTGCCTTGCAATGGCAGGCGGGTATTTGAATTTCGGATTTATTCATGAAGGAGTACAATATGAACATCCTGCTGATAGGCGGAACCGGTTTTATCGGAACCCGATTGACAGAGAGATTGATAAACGAAGGACATCGCTTAACACTGATTGGCCGGTCTTTGGCCGGGGATAAAACGTTCCCCGGAGAGGTTCGGTTCATCCCGGGCGACACTACGCGGGAAGGCGCCTGGCAAGACGCTGTTTCAAAAAATGACGTAATCGTCAACCTTGCCGGCGCGTCAATTTTTACGAGATGGAACGATAAAACCAAAAAGCTGATTTACGACAGCCGGATACTTACCACACGAAATATTGTCACTGCCGTAAAACAAGATAATGTGATCTTATTCAACGCCTCCGCAGTGGGATACTACGGCCCTCGAGATGATGAGGAAGTGACTGAAGAAGATGCAAACGGAGATGATTTCTTAAGCATGGTCTGCCAAGATTGGGAAAAGGAAGCGCTGAAGGCTGAAGAAAAAGGAGTGCGCGTAATCATACCGCGATTCGGGATCGTACTCGGCAAGGGCGGGGGGGCGCTCGCACAGATGGTCCCAATGTTTAAGAAGTGCCTGGGAGGACCGTTGGGAAGCGGCAAGCAGTGGTCTCCCTGGATACACATGGAAGATGTGATAGAGGCAGTTCTCTTTTTGCTGGAAAAACCCGAAGTCCAAGGTCCTGTAAACTTCTGCGCCCCCAATCCGGTTCGAAATGAGGAACTGGCAAGAGCCCTCGGAGAGACACTCACCAGACCCTGGTTTATACCCGCCCCAGCCTTTATGGTCCGTCTGATGCTGGGTGAGTTTGGGGATATATTGTTAACAGGACAACGGGTTATTCCTAAAAAATTGCAAGAAAACGGTTTTCAGTTCAAATTTCCGGAGATCAGAGAGGCCTTACAGGATCTTGTTTGAAAAGTACTGACAAGATGATACAGCAACTAGCTAAGAATGCTGTTGGTTCTTCTTCGAGTTCCCGATCCCCCACGATAATTCAGAACCTTCCCTTGACA
>JAUVFC010000084.1 GCA_030594505.1 Desulfobacterales bacterium | reverse complement strand
TATGTTTTAGAAGTATTGTTCCTATCATGGGAGCAGTGCGACGAACGATGGCAGAGCCATAGCCAAGGTTCAGCTGATTCATAAGAAATTTGTTTAAAATAACACGGTTGTGATGGAAGATTCTTATGGAAGGATCAAATCGTATTTTATAACCAAGTTCCAAAATACGATGACAGAAAAGCGTATCCTCAGCCGCATTTACTCCCTCAAACCTTCCAACAGCCTCGAAAACCTCTCGGCGGACCGAGAGATTGCATGTCGGGATAATGCGTCTAAAACGTGGTGGAAATTGTGGCATATACTCGCTGAATTCAGCTAAATATTCCGCCGTACCGGTATAACTGCCGGGGGTTCCGTTCATTACGGCTCCACCCACGACCTCCCTGCTGGACGTATGATTGGCAACTATGCGATCGAGCCAATCCGGGTCAGCGACGCAATCCGTGTCTACAAACGCCAATATCTCGCCCCGGGAGGCGTCAACGGCGGCATTTCGAGCAGGCCCGGGATAAGTCTGATTGTCGAGTCGTACAAGTTTTACCCAGGGATACCCTTCGCGGATGACCTCCCAGGTCCCGTCATTGGAACTATCGGCCAGTACAACCTCAAAGGAACAATCTACGCGCTGTCTCTTTAACGATTCGAGACAAATACGGATTGTACGTCTTGAATTGTAAGAAGCGATTATAACAGATACCAATGGGCGATCGTTCAAGAGATTAAGCTCCATTTTAGAAAAAGATTAAAGGCTTTTATTTTTAGAATCCTTGAATTAGTTATATGGGCAAATTCTCTCGAACAGGTGCGAGATAAAGACAGTTCTCACACGCAGGCGTTAAATTGTTCATGAGCAACTTTTTTCTGAACGTGTTTGCACTTTCGGAATTCCAGATTTTTTCGAATGGATTATCAATAACGCTACCGAAGGGAACTCGTATCGCATAGCAATGAATCAGCTCTCCGCTCGGTGTGATGGTTGCCAGGCGAAAAGCTTGACAGATATAACGTCTATTCATTCGAAGATTGGACTCATAGCAATCCTCGGTCTCTTCAGGGAGGAACTCGGGATCGAATGTCAGGTGCAATCCGGCTTTCTCTGCCCTTTTTTTGCAATTATGGATTGTATTTCGGAAGCTTTCCAGAGAGTAACCGCGGGAACGTTTAGATGTCATGGGAAGACTGCCGGAGGCGATATCGGCTTCCAAAGATGCTTGATTTTTAATCTCTTCCGTATAAATCCTTTCCAGTTCGAACTTCATCTTTCTTACACCCATTTGAGCGCATTGATCTACAATATCAGGAAGAAACTTCAGGTTTTCCTTCAGTATCACGCAGGTAACGGATACAGGGATAACGGGGACGAGGGCCTTTATCGCCCCAACGGCCTTGTCGTAAGAACCTGGGGTGCCGCGGATAGAATCATGGACCGGTCTTGGACCGTCCAGGGAAATACAGACCGAAATAAGCCTGCGGCAACTTTGAAGGAGCGCGATTTCCGCCTCCCCTATGAGTGTGCCATTTGTCGAGATTACTATATCCCGTGTCCTATCGAGATGTCTGATTAATTCGGCCATATCACGACGGACGAATATCTCCCCACCGGAAAGGGCAACCTTTCGAAGGAACGTATTGGAGTCGAAAAAATTTTTAATCCTGTCCAACGAAATCTCCCCGCGCTCATTCAAGGCCACGCGGTCTTGATAACACATCTTGCACCGGAGATTGCATCGCAGGGTCGGTTCAAAAAAGACTGAATCGGGTAGCGGCGTAACGCCTGAGCTAAGCAAGGCGCGAACACACTGTTCGAGGTCGCGTTTTTCAAGGCGCTTGTAGAGATTGCGGGCAATGCCATAACCACCGGATTTAAGAAGAAGACTTCTAAGCCTTGCATGCATGATTATACAGTTCCGGATTCAAAATATACGTCTTTACGTTGTGAGTCTTATATCTCGAATCGAGCAGTTCGCAGCTCTTGCAAAAGTAAAACTGCCTTGGATCTTTTTTGAACTCATAAAGGAATTTTTTAAAATTACTCGAGGATAAAATATCTCTAAGACTCTGTTTGGAGACATTTCCCATGGGAAACACGGCATCGTAATCCTCTTCGCAGGCTACGACACTGCCGTCACTGAAGACCGTTAAATTAGCATATGGACGATGACAGAGATTTTTTGGTCTTATATGCAAGCCTTTGGCTGACGGGTTTTGAGACTCATGCATCTGATATGTAGATTCATCCGGCAATAGGTCATTCTCTCTATCGGTTTTGCCGCGTCGCAAAACTGCGGACCTGAATGTAACGACATCAACACCAAGGTTTTTTGCAAAATCCTTCACCTTGTATGCCTGGTGTTCATTGTGTTTCATAACTATGAATCTAAAAGTAATAAGAGGGTGCTTCGCCCCAGCCAGTGTGCGCTCTGCCAGCAGGTTCTCGATGGATTTAATGACGAGATTGAGATCGCCGCCCTTTCGATACCTTTCATAAGTTGATTGATCGAGACCGTCCACAGCCACAATCATGCTGTCGAGACCCGACTCTATGACCTGCCTGGCGCGCTCTCTTGTGCCGAAGAAGTGTCCGTTGGTGCTGGTGTGGACAAGAAGACCCTTATCCTTTGCATAACGGATCATTCGTAAGGCATCCTTGTTTATGAACGGCTCGCCCCAGGACCAGAAGGCTACCATGCATACGTAGTCCTTTGCCTGATCGATCACACTTTTGTACATTTCAAAGGGCATTAGAGCCTGAGGGCGCTTTATGAGCTCCGCCCCGGTTGCGCACGTGAGGCAGCGAAGGTTACATACGTTTGCGGGTTCAATCTGCAATATGGGCGGGAAACCGAAGCTGTGAACCGACCTCGCTGTCAACTGGGCACCCTGGATTAAAAGGTTCAACCTTTTTCTCAAAGAGAGATTATTTAGCTGGAAATGCAGCTGATCGAAGGTCAGTGTAAAGCGTCTCAGGAAAAGCAGTCTGGCTACGATTCTAAAAGCTTTGCCGATGGAAGCTCTCTCCATGGAATTCACACTCTGTCGGGCTTTATCCTTGAAAAGGCGCCTTTTGTGGTGCCAAAGGTAATGCCCAGATGATGGGCAGGGATGAGTATAAAAATCCCGAGTCCTACTGAAACGCTTCGAGTACGCAGTGCAGAACTGACCGCGCAGGCAATCAAGGCTACAAGATATGCACAGGCCGTTGCCACTATAAACAGACGAGCATAGCTGTTTACCAGAGAGAAGAGTATGATAAGAGGGACAGAGATGGCCGCCAGTAGCACAACGAAGTGGGGGCTCGGAATAAAGGTGCGCATCTCGCGCATAAGCCGTACCTTTTCAGAGGCCATATATGCTGTAAGCCGGAAAAAGGTGCTGAATTTCGCTTCCCTTCGATGCCAAACGGGGTTTTCGGAAAGGTACAGGACCTTAAGTCCGGCTTTGCGGATGAGCTGTGTAAGGCTCATCTCTCCGCCCAGTTGTTTTTTTTCAGGAAATTTCCCTACACGCTCGAAAACCCATGCCGGCACCGCCATGTTTTCCTTGCGGAGGTGAAAACGGTCTTTTCTACGGCCGTCTCCTCTTCGCGTACCGGCCGTTCCAAGATACGAGTTGAGAACACAGTCTATGACCCTGGGGAGCCATCCCATTCCGGATGGAAGAAGATCCGGTCCTCCCACGGCGCCCACCCCGTCTCCCAGTGCGCCTGCTATCTTTTTTAACCAATCCACCTCGAACGTGCAGTCGTCTTCCGTGAACACGTAGCACCTGCCCGGTACA
Organism: Desulfobacterales bacterium; assembly: GCA_030594505.1. GTDB lineage: Bacteria > Desulfobacterota > Desulfobacteria > Desulfobacterales. The sequence goes on along the minus strand of JAUVFC010000084.1, from coordinate 3,785 downwards.
TTTTCGACCGTATAATTGCGGGCCTCGTTAAGGCGTCCTTCGGTGAGCCAGTGCGGAAGTCCCGTTGAAGGTCGAGCACCAAGACTTAACGTTACCGCGCGAAACCCGTGCCCGGGAAGGTTCTCTTTTAAGAACTCCTCAACACCTTCTACCTCACGGCAGTCCACGAAGACCACCTGGAAGCGCTCCCTGGGATAATCGAGCCCATCGAGCGAACTCATACACCGCTTGAGATTCTCAAGGGGGTGGATGATGGGCACAAATATGGTAAAATCGGGTATCTGTGCTTTCCTTTCCGTCATAACTAATAGATAAGCCCCTCTTTTAAAAAGGGCCTAATGTCAGTGTTTAAGGTCGATTTTCTCTATGTTGCAGTCCTCGACCGTCATGTTTTTGTATGTACAATCTTTACAGAGATAATACTCGTTCCATCCCATATTGAAGTGTTTCCGGAAATCAACCGCTTTATGGCTTTTCCAGATGGCCATCACGGATTTATCACCTTTTAATTTCCCGAAAGAGTGTGTGCTTTTGTAATCAAATTCACATGAAATAACCTCTCCCAGTGCGTCAACCGTGATCCTCTTCCACGGGCGCACGCATCTAAAGGACTTTTTTTTCCTGACGAAGTTTCTATCCTCGTACTCGTACTGGCGGTATTTTTGATTCTCGGGTACATAGTTTCTGTCCAGCTCTTCTCCAAGTTCACAGGGCATATATACCGCCTTGAAGGTCAGGTAATCCACGTCGAGCTCTCTGGCGAGCTTTTTTATCAAGGGTATCTCCCTTTCGTTTTGCCGCATTACAACGAATCTCAAATTAAGGCGTGGAGTTTCAATTCCTTTTCTCTTTTTTGCGTTGACGATGGTTCTGATGTTTGTCAAAACCTTCTGCAAACTTCCTCCTTTCCGGTATTTCCTGTAAGTTTCCTCCGTAGCCCCGTCCACTGCTACTATCAACGTGTCAAGACCGGAGTCCAGAAGTTCTTCCGTCATTTTTTCGTTGAATCTCACGTTGCCGTTGGTAGAGCAATGGATAATGATGTTTTTAGATTTCGCATATTTAATCATCCTGAAAATATCAGGGTTCAAAAAGGGTTCCCCCCAGTTCCAGAGCACTATAAGCAACAGGTAGTCACCAACCTCGTCGATCAATTTTTTGAATGTTTCAAAGGGCATGATGGATCTAAGACGAGAGGGGGTCACCGAGGTTGTAAGGCATAACGGGCAGGAAAGGTTGCAGAAATTTGTAGGTTCAACCTGGGCAATTAACGGGTATCCGAGAGGTTTTGACTGCAGAATGAACTGGTTCAATCCAAAGATGAAAAAGTTTGCTATTTTTTTCAGAGTAAGTCCCTCAGAAACATAAGGGATCAATTCAAATTTAAACTCCAAGCGACGGCGGAATACGATATTATATAGCTGAGACAATACTTCGCCGAATCCGAATATTTTACTAACCGATACTTCTGACATGTGAACCTTTTAAGGGGTCTTTCTGTAAAAAAATTTTTAAATTCTTGGAAGTACTATTGGTGGTTTTTTGTGACGGCGAGTGGGAAGAGAATATAGCAGTTCAATACCTGGTCATTAAAGCAAAGCCTTGTGATATCCGTTTTTTATTCAAGGGGACTAATTGTTTTAATTAACCCCGCAATCCTCACATATTTCGACAATTTTTTTTGCATTTTTATCCCAATCGCAGTTGCTTGAAATATATTTCCTCCCTTGCATACTCAACTTCTCGCAGAGGGCCCTGTTTTCTAAAAGCAAAAGAATCTTATCCGCAAGGTCTTCAGCATCCCCACATTTAAAGATCAATCCCCTCGTACCATTGTCCACCTGCTCTACCATCCCATCCAGATCGGGTACAATCACAGGAAGTCCAGAAGCCATATATTCATAGGCCCTCAGCGTAGAAGATGCCTCAGTAGCTATTGACTTCAGACTTGTTATAAGTCCGATCTTAGATCTCGAAAGATAACGTGGAACTTCCTTGTGATCGATCCATCCTTTGAATATAAAATGATTCTCCAAGTTTTCTTCTTTTACAATCCTTTTAAGATTAGGAAGGTCCCTGCCATCCCCTAAAAAAAGAAATCTCTCATGAGGAAATATTTTCAACACCTTTTTTGCTGCCCTGGGGACAAGTAAAACCCCATCGTTTTTCTCTATTCCTCCGGCATATACGATAAAATCCTTTCTCCATTTTTCCGGTTTAAATATGGATAAATCTACTCCATGAGGTATGTTATAGATGTGATTAATTTTTTTTGATCTCAGCTTCTTCTCTAAGTATCGAGACATTACAATTATTAAATCCGAATGTTTAGCGGTAAAATAATCCATGGCGGGGCCTAAATTATAGATAAACCTATTCTTTGAATAACCGGTAAGAATATCATCCATGTCAAAGACAATCGGTTTTCCTTTCAGTTTAGCAACTAAAAGGGCGGGAAAGCCAGCGACAACGTTATGGGCATATATCAAATCAAATCTTGTTATTAGAAGCTTAAAAAATATTTTTATCATCAAAAATAGATAAACGACCTCTTTGAATTTAACAAACCGAGTAATTTGGCCTAAATTACCAATCTTTATCGAAGCAAAATCATTCTCCAGACCATTAGTTGATAAAAAAGGGGCGATTACGGTAATCTTGTGGTTCCTTTCCACCATTTTTTTTGTAACCCAGAAGACTCTTATCCCACCCCCGCCTTTAAGGGGCCAGAACGAGTCATGAGATACGACGGCGATATTCATTTTAGTTCCTTTATAAAAAGCTGGAAACAAAACAGGAGGGATTTTTCAATAAAAGATCGGTTCCTTCATTTTCCCTTTTTCAGCCTTCTTTGCCTCGTCCTCTGACATCTTCAATTCCATCTTCTTTACCCTGTACAAGGTGTCTTCAATTAATTGGCGGTTGAAGGAGATGATATCTGCTACAAGGCCTATCATGAAGAGCATAAATCCCATAATAATAAGCACCCCCGAGATTACCAGAGACTGGATATGGCCTGCACCACCCCCGGCAAAGTAGAAGTATAGAAATCTCAAGATGCCGAGTGAGCCGAGGGAAAAAAATGATATGCCCACATAAAAGAAAACCCTCAACGGTTGAAACATGGTGTACATCCGGATAATCGTTACCACGGATCTTTTAATATAAGCGGGGATGCTTTTAAAGAGTCTCGATTCCCTCAATTTCTCATTAGTCCTGATAGGTACATGGACAATAGCCATATTTTTCTTCCCGGCCTGGATGATAGATTCGAGGGTGTAAGTAAAAGGAGAGATTATATTCAATCTTAAAGCAGCATCCTTACTATAAGCGCGAAATCCACTGGTGGTATCCGGTATATTGGTTTTAGAAAATTTTCTAACCACCCAGCTTCCCAGTCTCTGTAAAACTTTTTTACTAAAAGAAAAATGTTTAATGTTATTTATTTGACGGTCACCAACAACAATATCAGCCTTTCCATCCAGTATTGGTTTGACCAATTTTGAAATATCTTCACCTTTATATTGGTTGTCTGCATCAGTATTGACGATGATATCAGCACCGAACTTAATGGAGGCATCGAGCCCGGCATTGAAGGCTTTGCCCAAACCTTTGTTCTTGTTAAATTTAACTATATGGTCAACGCCTATTTTTTTGGCAACCTCGGTTGTACGATCTGTACTGCCATCATCGATAACAAGAATCTGTATTTCGTCTATACCCTCGATTGTGCGTGGAATATCCCTGACTGTTAGGGGAAGGGTGGTCTCTTCGTTAAAACATGG
>JAUVFC010000158.1 GCA_030594505.1 Desulfobacterales bacterium | reverse complement strand
AGTCTATAAACCGGATTCCCACCGGCTTTGCCAGTGTCTTCATCTTGTGAAGACAATCGAAAAAAGATCTTAATCCTTTCAGGTAAGTCCCATCAAGGCCGTATCTCAGGTTATTGAAATACTCCCCGCATTCCTGAATCGTCAGGCCTGCGTTGTCGTGTACTTCAGCGCTGATTTCAGCGAGACGTGCCAGACCGTATTCTCTTGATGAGAGTATGGCGCTGTGGATTTTTTTGCAGGCTTCAGGATGGATTGAGAAGAATTCCGTGCGCACGGCCCAGACGGCAAAGACGAAAGGGAGACCTGTGAGCCGGCGCCACGCCCCGCCAAGGTCGAGCACATGAGGGAAGATCGGTTGCTGCTTCAGGCGGAGGGCCTCGTCACCGATGGACAATACGCCGTGACAATCATTTTTTAACGCGGTATCCAGGCTTATCTTTCTTTTATTGTAAACAGGGGTCACATTGAAAAGTTCCGTGAGCAGAAGCTTGATCAATTGGATTGAGGTCGCGGAACTGTCAGTAAGAAGTATCGTTTTTCCGTCCAATTTTTCAAAAGGGACTTTGCTCAAAAGGAGTACGCTTCCCACAGGTCCGAAGGAGCTGATGGAAAGGTCCGGGAGGAGGAAGTACTTTTCTGAATTCAAGGCATATGCCGCCGAAGAGATAAGGCTGATATCGAGTTTGCCTTCCGCCAGGAGACGGTTCAGGTAACTCGGCTCCCCTTTTGTGGTGACAAATTCTTCTTTAACCACCTTTTTGTCAAAACCATAGAAGACAGGTCTGGTGTTTATATAGTCGGTTCTCCCCATGCGGGGAATTATGTGTCCTGATTGATCCATTTTATCTCTTTGCGATACCCTTCACACACAATCTCTTCATACAATTTTTCAGGAGAAGAAGAACTTACAGGGACAGAAATCAATAATCCTTCTTTTCCTTCGTCTATACTTCCGAGATGTTCTCCCATATTAAGAGCGATTGCCCCGTTTATTGTCCCCATCTTGATGATTTCCGCCGGGGGGACGGATGGGGCGATTCCCTTTATTGCCGCCATTTCCTTTAAAACGGAAAGGTCGTCGTTGCTGGCGAGACTGTCGGTTCCGAGCGCAATTTGCAGGCCTGCACGCAATAGCTTTTCCACCGGGGGACTGCCTACCCTCAATTTGTGGTTGCTCCGCGGGCACAAACAGATTTTGGACTTTCTTTTTGCCACGGTCGCAATGTCCGCGTTCGATATTTGAACCATATGTACGCAAAGTGTACGCGGCGTCAGTATTCCGAGATCGTCCAGATATTGTACCGGGCTTTTTTCAGGCGGAACCCAGTCGCCGTTCCGGAACTTACGTTCATTCAGGAGGTCATATATGGGGCCTTTGCCCATGAGAAATTCCGATTCATCCCGGCTCTCTGCAACGTGCACTGACAGCATCGGGAAACCCTTGAGTGATAACGACTGAACTTTCTTTAAAAGCTCGGGTGAGACCGTATACGGAGAGTGCGCGGCAAGCCCGACCTGGGGGTGCTTGCAATTTTTCAATCGATTAAAACGGGTTTTTAATCTTTCAAAATAGAGCGGGAGTGTTCTTGAATCAAACCCGAGCGCCTCGAGAAAGACGATGCTTCTTGTGAAGACTTGTTTAAGATAATTTATGGACAGCCCTGTATTCGAGATGTCTGCCAACAGACCGGTCCCATTTTGATAGCTCTTTTTTAAGCCCCGGACTATTCCGTAATTGAAATCCCCTTCATCCAGTTTGTCTAATTCTTTAAGGAGGGAGCGGAGCCAGTCCATAAAATTTACGCCGGTCTTTATCCTTTTCTCCAGGCAGGAGAGTTCGAGATGGGTATGGGCGTTTACCAGCGCGGGAAGGATAGCGACATCGCCGTGATCGATGATCGGACCATACCCTAATGTCTTAAGGTCGTTTTTATTTCCTGTCCCTATGATGGCATCTCCTTTGACAGCCACCATCCCCCCCTCCATGGGCGGACGAGTGACAGGGCATATCCATCTGGCTTTATGGTATGTTGTTTGGTTCATTTTATTAAATTATACGTCATATTCCTTCGCGCAGCCTTGTAACCTATATCCTCTATGATCCGGATGATCTCTTTTTCAGGCAGTCGAAATGAAACGCCGGCGGCCGCCACCACGTTTTCTTCAATCATTGTGCTTCCCATATCATTGGCCCCAAAGGCAAGTGATACCTGGGCCACTTTGGAACCCTGGGTTACCCATGAGGCTTGAATGTTCGGTATATTGTCCAGGACTATCCGGGACATGGCCAATGTCTTCAGATATTCCATGCCGGTTGTTCTCTTGCCGGGAAGATCTGTATTCCCGGGCTGAAAAGGCCACGGTATGAAGGCGGTAAACCCGGAGGTCGTATCCTGCAAGTCTCTGATCTTAAACAGGTGCTTGAGTCTTTCTTCAATGGTCTCGATATGTCCGAACATCATGGTGGCGGTGGTCCTGAGCCCTGACTCATGCGCTGTTTTCATAACTTCAAGCCATTGTGCGGCGCCGCATTTATTGGGAGACAACTTTTCCCTGACCCTGTCCTCCAGTATCTCGGCGCCACCGCCGGGAATCGAGTCGAGTCCGGCTCGAATCAGACGGGCCAAGACTTCTTTTATATTCAACCCTGAGATATTGCTCAAATGCGCCACTTCCGGGGGTGAGAACCCATGAATCCAGATAGGATAGTTGTGCTTAATGTCACGAAGCATCTCTTCATAATATTCAAGAGAAAGCCCCGGATGGAGTCCGCCTTGAAGGAGGATTTGTCTTCCGCCGAGTGACAGTGTCTCTTCGATCTTTTTATAAAGGGTTTTTGAATCCAGAACATATCCCTCAGGCGAGTCGGGATCTCTGTGAAAGGCGCAGAAACGACATTTGGAGATACAGATATTGGTATAATTGATATTTCGATCGACAATATAGGTAATAATCTTTTCAGGATGCAGACGGGTCTTGATGTGGTTTGCAAGGGCTCCCAGGGCCAGGATATCGGCGTCTTTATAAAGCTTAAGCGCTTCGTCCCATCCGACCCGTTCACCCGCGATTATCTTCTCCGTAATCTGTTTCATGTAAAATATGCTTTTTTCACCACGAAGAACACGAAGAAAGCGAAGGAATTATAAAATCTTCGTGCCTCTTCGTGTGCTTCGTGGTTTAGCCTCTTTTTTCGAATGTATCTCCGAAATGTTATATCGTATTATACAGCGTATCCCTTTCCACCGGCTCTCTCCCGGCTTCACGAATAAATTGCCTGAGCTCTTTTCGGGTCAGCGCCTGGGAGGTCTCCCCTCCTGCCATGTGTGTGATTTTTTCCTCGATCACTGTCCCGTCGATATCGTCCGCCCCAAAGGATAGAGCGATTTGAGCCAGCTTTGGGCCTATCATGACCCAGTATGCCTTGATATGATCGAAATTGTCCAACATCAATCGTGCAACAGCAATATTTTTAAGGTCCTCGAAGCCGGTTGTAGGGGAAAGACTTTCAAGGTCGGTGTTCCGGGGGTGAAACGCAAGGGGGATAAAGGTTAAAAACCCGCCTGTTTCATCGTGAGCAGCCCTTAAAGCCGTTAAATGTTCTACTCGTTCTTCGTAAGTCTCAATATGACCGTACAGTATAGTAGCGTTCGACCGTAATCCTGCTTTATGGGCTATCTTTGCCGTATTGAGCCAACCTTCGGGCGACAATTTCTTTGGACAGAGTTTTTCGCGGATTCTCGAACTAAAGACCTCGGCCCCGCCACCGGGGATTGAGCCCAACCCGGCTTCTTTTAACTCTTCAAGGACGGTTTCTACGGATTTTTCCGCGATATTGGCAAGATGAGCGATCTCTACAACGGTAAATGCCTGAATGTGTATGGAAGGCCTGAGCTTTTTTATCTCTTTAAGCATTTCGAGATAATAGCTGTATGGGAGATCAGGGTTGAGTCCTCCAACAATATGGACCTCTGAAATAGGTTCGTGCATCCTTTCCCTGATCTTTTCCACAATCTCTTCAATTGTCATCTCATATGCGGCAGGGTCTTCCCTGTCTTTGCCGAACGCACAAAAGCGGCACAGGTTGACGCATATATTGGAATAATTGATATGCTGGTTGTATATGTAATATGCCTTATTCCCGTTTTTCCTTTCTCTTGCCGTATTGGCCATTGAACCGAGAGCCAAAAGGTTGTTGGATCGGTAAAGGCGAACACCATCTTCAACGGAGAGCCGGCGCTGTTTTTTGACCTTTTCACAGATATCTTCAAGGCCTGAATCTTTAATAGCCTGATTCATAACTTGCTCCTGTTTGAATCGCTTAAATTTTACGAAACCATTAATTTTGATGATCTCGTAAAAAGTCTTTGATGAGCTTATCTTGGTCACTTTTTAGTAGAGCTTCTTAATGAAGCAGAGCGTAAAAATTGTAAACTGTTTGAGGGCGTTAGCCCGAGTTTTTACAATTTAGCGAAGCGAATTTAGAAGCTCTAAAAAGTGACCAATCAAGCGAATTGAAGACTTTTTACGAGATTATCAATTTTTGTATGTCCCCCTAATACTCTTATCCGGAATTCGAGTCAACCATCATCTCAACACCATCATCTCAACACCATCATCTCAAGAAAAAATCCCCCCCTGTGAACGGGTATAAAAAATTTATGTTTTATTGGTGTTAACCGATAGAGATAGTTAGTTAGATACCAGACACTTTAGTTGCTTTATACTCTATATGGTATAAATTGAACCGTCAGTATACAATTGTTATTATAAATTATTATAAATTATTATAACTT
>JAUVFC010000235.1 GCA_030594505.1 Desulfobacterales bacterium | reverse complement strand
CTGGCTGACCAGACGGATAAAAATCGAAATGTCATTTAAATCATCATAAAAAGAGATAATCGCAATTAAAAAGGCGGAACTCACAAATCCCATAAAAAATTTTTCACTGATCATAGTTCTGTCGGCAAGCAGGTAAATGACGAGCACGCCGATCATAAAAGTTGCCGCTATAGCAAGACCACCGGATTTTGGAACTGCCACATCATGGGAGGAACGTCTGTTTGGGACATCCATAATCCGAATTCGTTTAACCATGATCCAGCAGATGGAACAAGACAAAAGGAACAGGCAGGTGCCAAACAAAATGTGGGTTAGGAAGGCAGTTAGAGTCATTTAATGTTCTCGTGTACGGTCATTTGCGGAACATATTCCGGGACAATCTCCTTAAGTTTCTTCTTAATCCCATCCGCATCTCTATCATCAGCCAGCTTTACCAATTCACTGATATTCTTTTCCAGTTCAATTTTTCCAAGGTGGTCAGGGGTGAGGCGATTAAGGATAAGGATTTTATCATGCCTGGTGGGGGCGATTTCCTCGCCAATCACTATCAATTCTTCATACAACTTTTCGCCAGGCCTGAGGCCTATAAATTTAATCTCGATATCCCTTTCCGGCTCAAATCCGGAAAGCCGGATTAAATCTTTGGCTATATCCACTATCTTTACCTGTGTTCCCATATCTAATACAAAGATTTCACCACCTTCACCCATAGCCCCGGCCTGCAATATTAATTGAACCGACTCAGGTATGGTCATAAAATAGCGGGTAACCTCCGGGTGGGTTACGGTCACCGGCCCGCCATGTTCAATCTGTTTTTTAAACAGCGGGATAACACTGCCCGAACTCCCCACGACGTTACCAAAGCGTACAGCCATAAACCTGGCAGGACCTGGGTTTGCATGAGCCTGCATGATAAGTTCAGTTACCCTCTTTGAAGCGCCCATAACGTTTGTTGGATTAACCGCCTTATCAGTCGATACCAGGACAAAGCGCTCTATTTCAGAATCATAGGCGGTTTCCACAACATTCCTTGTCCCCAGTATGTTGTTATATACGGCTTCCCATGGATTAACCTCTATCATAGGCACATGCTTATACGCAGCAGCATGAAATACTACCTCCGGACGATATTTTTCAAAAATACCTTCTATTTCAACCTTATAGCGAATATCTCCCAATACCGGAAGGTATTTTATGTACGAAAAGTCCCGCCACATATCCATTTCGATGTCATAAAGATTCTTCTCAGTCCGGTCCAGCAATATTAAAGATGCAGGATTATAGCGGGCAATCTGACGACAAAGCTCTGACCCGATAGAGCCCCCCGCGCCGGTAATCAAGACCCTTTTACCCTCCAGATATTGACCGATCTTTTCTTTTTCCAGGTGCACCGGCTCCCGTCCCAAAAGATCTTCGTAAGATACATCCCGAATCGATTTTATCGTCACCCGGCCATCAATCAACTCTCCCACACCCGGGATGGTCTTGTATTTAACTTTAGCCTGCTTGCAAATTTCCACTATCCTTTTCATCTGCTTACCGGTGGCAAAGGAAATAGCTATGAGGATTTCTTTTATATTCTCTCTATCCACGATCTCTTTGGCTTCAGCTATGAGACCCATAACCGGAACACCGTGTATCAACAGGCCGACCTTATTGGAATCATCATCCAGAAAACCGACAATCTCATATTTCAATCGGGCATTATCCCTGATCTCGCGCAGCATTTTTTCTCCAGAATCCCCGGCCCCGATAATGAGCAGTCTCAGGCCTTTTTCTTCTGAATTTTTTCGGAAGATAGTTAGAGAATTATGATCGGAGGTAAAAAAGAGGCGAACAATTAAACGAAAGCCTGAAATAAAGACAAGGGTTAAAACCGCGTCAATCACAAAGACAGAACGAGGAAACCCCTGAAAACTGTAAAAAATAACTATAATTATTGTAGCTGAACTTGCAAGTGTAGCCTTTATAATATTTATGAGATCGGAAATACTCGTATAACGCCACATACCTCTGTATAGTTTAAAGCAATAAAAAAATATGAGCTTGCAGGCCACAATGGGAATGACACTTTTTTTGATAACAGCCGCTTCCAGGGAAGAGAGTTGGAATTCAAAACGCAGGAGATAGGAAAGGAGAGATGCTGACACTAATAAAACAATGTCTCCACCTGCCATAAACCAAAAATTTTTATTGCTCTTAATGAATTTTAGCTTTTTCAACCGGCTCATTCTCCTTTATTAGCCACAGACCCACACAGAACGACACAGACGAAATAACATTGGCTTTTTTTCGCAAAGCGATGACAATCTTTTATTCTGCGGAGTCCGCAGAGAAAAATGTCTGTGTCCGTCTGTGTGTGTCTGTGGCCAATTTATCCTATTTCCTATTTCCTCTATGGACTATCCCCAGATCAACCAACCAATGAAGATGCCGAGGGGCAGAGCAGTACTGATGCCCAAAACTGCGCCAACAAGCAAAGTCGAAAAGCCTTTACTGATCCCGGGTCGCTGATCAATATTCATAAAAAATCACTTTCCGTT
>JAUVFC010000188.1 GCA_030594505.1 Desulfobacterales bacterium | reverse complement strand
GCATAAGAAGTTTCTGGAAGAATATGCTAAAAGAGCAAATAAAACTACATGTTTGTTTGGCAGGAGAGTAAATCTTGATAGAGAAACAACGGACAAACTTTTAAAAACTAAGGACTTGAAGTTGCTTTTGGTATTCAGGCTTCTGTTTACAAAAGCCAGGAGGATTGGGGACGGAATATATTTGCCGTTTCCTACTACTCGCAGAAAAACAGGCGTTAAGGGCAGCAATTTTTGTGTGTCCAGAGAGAAAATGTATGAAATAAATGGTTTTGATGAGGACTTCGAAATGCCTACTTGTGGAGAAGATGATGATATCGAAAGAAGATTAAAATTAATAGGTGTAAAAATGAAGTGCACCAGAAACAAAACCATACAGTATCATCTATACCATGAAAGAAAAGGAAGAGAAGAAGATTCGGAACATAATATAAGACTTTATCAAAAAAAGGTAGAAACAGGAAAAGGGTATTGCGAAAATGGGATAAATAAGTAAAAGACTATCCTTATGAATAAAAAAAATATTCGAGTTTTGCATATTGATTCCGAATACGGTTGGCGCGGAGGGCAACAACAGGCTGCATATTTGTTGGAGCATATGTATGGGAAAGGGTATAGTACCGCACTCGTCTGTCAACCAAAATCGGATATTGAAGCTTATTGTCGGGATAAGAATCTGACGTATTTCCCGATGCGTATGCACGGAGAAATGGATATTCTTGCAGGTTTTCGTATTGCCCGTTTGTGTCGAAAAGAGAGATTCAATATTCTTCATCTGCATTCGGCGCATGCTCTGGCAACAGGGCTTTGGGTGAAGCTTTTTTGCCATAAAGTGAAATTGATCGGGGTGCGGCGCGTGGATTTTCATATTAGAGATAATCCTGTTAGTCGTTTTAAATACACCAATTCCATGCTTGACAAGATTGTCTGCATCTCCAATCAAATCAAGAATGTCCTGTTGCTGGACGGAATTCCCGAACATCTGTTAACTACAATTCACAGCGGGGTTGATCTTCATAAATTTGAACATGTTGTGCCTTCGGCGGATTTCAGAAAGACTTTGGGGGTATCCGGCGGCCATATTCTGATAGGAACTGTAGCGGCCATGGCCGGGCATAAAGATTATCCGAATCTGTTGAGAGCGGCGCGAATTGTCTTGGATCGAACGGAGGATGTTACTTTCTGCGCTGTGGGAGACGGACCGAAAGAAGATGAGATCCGGTCGCTGGCCAGAGAGTTGCGGCTGGGCAGTCGTTTTATCTTTACCGGTTTCCGAAAAGATGTTGGAAATTTTTTGAAAAGCTTTGATATTTTTGTCCTGTCTTCTCATTTGGAGGGGCTGGGGACATCGATTCTTGACGCCCAAGCTGTCGGCCTGCCGGTGATTGGTTGTAAGACCGGCGGTATCCCGGAGGTCGTTCAGAACAATATCAACGGATTGCTGGTTCCGCCTAAAGATTCTGAAGCCCTGGCTGAGGCCATACTTGATCTGGTTAAAAACGAGACCAAACGAAAAGAGTTTGGCAAAAAGGGTAGGGCAACGGTAACACGCTTTGCCATCGAAAACACGGTTCAAGAAAACCTGAATCTCTACGATCAGCTTATGGAGTCTGCTACACAACAGCTTTGTTTACGTGCTGTCGAGTAGTTCGGCAATAAGACGGCAGGCGCGGTCCGTTCCCCCCTGACGGTCTTTTACGTACCCAAGGGCCGCTTCGCTCGCTTTTTCGTATGATGGCGACCTTTTCAAGTCATCCGCCAGGATATCTGCAACCTGTTTCCAATCGGCTGCTTCTCGAACAAGTCCTTCCTCTACGATTTCTCGGCCCACCCAGGCGAAGTTTTCCCAATAAGGACCGATAACGGGGGCGATTCCGCAGGTAAGCGCTTCCAGAAAATTCTGCCCGCCGAGAGGCGCGAGACTGCCGCCCACGAATGCGGCTTTTGATAGTCCATAGGCAAGAGTCAGCTCACCAAAGGTGTCCCAGAGGATGACCGTTCCATTGGAGACGTGTTTGTCAGTTTTGGACCGCAACGCCCATGGTATCTCCAGGCGGCTTAGAGTTTCTTCCCAATATTTTATCCTGTGCATGTGCCGCGGGAACAGTCCGATAACCGTGTCGGGCAGCCTGCTGCGTATATAGAGGATGATCTTTTCGATTAGAGGCTCCTCCTCGTGCCTGACGGAACCGAGCACAAGCAACGGCGCACCGGGCCGGAAAATCTTTTTAAGCGGATTTTCCGCATAGGGTACCGGCTCGGCGCTGCCGAGGCGGTCGAACTTAATGTTCGGCATCACATCTACGCATTCTCTGCCGAATAGAGCGGCGAAACGTTCGGCGTCGTTTTCAGAGACGGCAAGGATCTTATCCGGTCTGAGCCCTTGCCAAAGCGAGGGCCAGATGAGATACCCGGCCAGGCTTTTGGCGGTGATCCTGCCGTTTATGATAACTGTTTTACAGCCGTATTTTTTCAAGACGGCGAGGAGGCCGGGCCACATCTCCGATTCCAGCAGGACCATGACTTTGGGGCGAATGTTCCTTACGGCCTTCTCCATGAGGGCAGGCTTGTCAAACGGGAAATAGGCAGCGCATGCGCTCATGTCCCTGTCGTTCGGGATAATGTCGTCGATGGCGCGCTCCAGGATCTCCATCCCCTGGCTGGTGTTGGAGGTTGCCATGACCCTGACCGGGCGGCGGGGCTTTAAGTTTTTGAGGAGCGTCCAGGCCAGATAGGATTCGCCGGCGGACGCGGCTTGAATCCACAGGTCCGCTGCCTGCACTTTGTGCTGTAGCGTCCGCTGCTTGAAGCCCTCGGCAAGGCGGTGATTCAGACGAAGCGCCGGGATGGCGAGCCCCCAGCCCATATTATAGAGCCAAAAGGCGGTTTTTACTGCCAGGTTATTCGACATGGTTTTCCCTTATGAGCTATGAGCTTTTAATCGGCTTTGCTTCATCAATCAGCATGATGGGAATGTCATCCTTGATTTCATAAAGGAGTTTGCACTTATCACAGATAAGCCCGTCTTTTCTATCATTCAGATAGATGTCCCCCTTGCACTTGGGACAGGCCAGGATATCTAATAACTCCTTGCTTATTGCCATAATTGTATCTCCTAATTAGTTTAGTCGACCAAATCCTTAATCCACTCATACTCCGTCTCAAGCCCTTCCCTGATCGACACCTTCGGCTTATACCCCAATTCCTTACGCGCCCTGGTCATGTCGGCGGAAGTATGCCGCACGTCACCCTTTTGTACCTGCTGATAATTTACAGTTGCGGGGCGGTCTGTTATTTCTTCCATGATACGGATTACCTGATTCATGGTAACTCTTGAACCGCCCCCGATGTTGAATACTTCGCCGGGCTCTCCTTTTTGAAATGCCAGCCAGTTGGCCTCGATGATGTCGCTGATGTGAGTAAAATCTCTGCTTTGCTCTCCGTCTCCGTACATCTGAAGGGGTTTGCCTTCTAATATCCATTTGAAGAAGCGGTGAAAGGCCATATCCGGACGCTGGCGCGGGCCGTACACCGTAAAATATCTAAGCGAGACCGTGGGGACCCCGAAGTTTTTATAGTAAAGATAGCAAAGGTGTTCAGCCGCCATCTTTGAGACTCCATAAGGAGAGACTGGACGGGTGACGGAGGATTCCCGCATAGGCAGATCAGTTGTATCCCCGTAAACCGAGGAAGAAGAGGCATAGATAAATTTTTTTACCGGTTTCTCCCTTACTCCTTCGAGAAGCATCTGTGTCGCAAGGATGTTGTTGTCCGAGTAAATTTTGAAATTGCTCCCCCAACTGGCACGAACCCCTGCCTGTGCGGATTGATGAAATACAGCATCCACATCTTCCAAAAGCCTGCTCGGATCGCAGTCAAGGATACTCTTTTCAATAAACTCGAAGTCAGGATGTGATAGTAAGCCTGAAATGTTTGACTCCTTGAGCGAGCGGGGATAGTAATCCATAAAATTGTCGATTCCAACTACCTTAGTCCCTTTTTTGATCAAGCGCTCACAGAGATAAGAACCGATAAAACCGGCAGCTCCGGTGACCAGACATTTCATATTCTTGTTTCCTTAAATTTTGGATAATGTTCACCACAAAGAGGACAGGGGACAGAGGTCAGAATTATTAGGAATCGGAGAAACAAAGAAACGGGGAACCGGTGATTTTATTTTCTATTCACCTTCACCGATTCGCCGGTTCACCAGTTCGCCGGTTCATCGGCATTTCTTCTGACCTCTGCCCTCTGACATCTAT
>JAUVFC010000182.1 GCA_030594505.1 Desulfobacterales bacterium | reverse complement strand
ATTTACCTCAGACATAAATTGATTAAAGATTGACCTTTCGAATCATGATGATTGAACATAAAAAATATTTACCATCACTATGATGATTGGGGCAACAAGATATTTTGATACGTCAAATTAAAAAAGACCGTTAACTTAACCGTTCTCGTCAACTCGCCCAACCGTGAACCTAACAACCTGAATAGTTACGTAAGGAAACATAGCCAATGTTGACACCGGTTGAGATAAGGTATAATCAAGGACAAGGGTACAAAAAACACATCTGATGGAGACCTCATGACAATGCAAGAAATACCCAAGCGCATGGTAATTAGCAGCATAGCCGGTTTGGTTGTCATAATTATTTGTATATCCGTAGCGTACCTATCTCACAAGCGGTTTGAGGAAACAATTGTTTCGCAAACACAACAACAGTTATTAACGATTGCAAAGACAACCGCATACAGTCTGGAAGAATTTATCGCCAAACATTCAGAAGCTCTAAAGACTATTGCACGAAATCCATTCTTTCAGAAAGAAGTCTATAGAAACGTTTTGCATGACAAACCTGACAGTGGATATTGTCTGATCAAGACTTTTTATGAGGTTCATGAAAATGATGTGGATGCCCTTACGACCCTGGATGCCAACGGCATTATGCTTCACAGGCATCCTTTTATAACGGACAGGCCCGGAATGGATCACACTGACAAGCCGGACGTGGCTTATGTGATAAAAGAACATAAGCCGTATGTTGGCGAAGTGTTTTATAACAACCTTGGCAACCTTGCTATATCCATCTCAGAGCCGGTATTTTATAAAGGTGAAATTGCAGGGATCGTTCGATGGATGATTCAAACCGACACCATCTCCAAGCGCTTTCTTCAGACGATCAAGGCGGGCAAGGAAGGCTATGCATGGCTTTTTGATGATAAAGAGGTTGTTCTTTCACATCCGGAAAAAAGGTTTGTGGGGATGTCGGTACTGGATGTAATCAGAATGATGCATACGGAACGAGGCGAGATTTTTGATGAAAGCAGGTCAAAAGAGCATATCCGGGAGGAGCATAATTACCTTAACAGAGTAAAGGTCGAAAATGAGGGATATGGGGTATTTATAAATTGTAAGACGGATAGGAACGACCTGGTAGCCTTTAAGAGGGTTGCTGTGGGGGACAAGTGGAACCTGATCATAGCATTGCCTTATTCTGAAATCGCGGGCCCCATAAATAGACATGCAAGGAACACATTTGGGCTTGCAGGACTTATCGTATTGGTGTTTGGAACCGGAGGAATTCTTCTTTTTAGAACTCAGAAGAAGAAAACCGAGCTTGAAGCAGAGACAAAATATTTGAAAGAGATTGCCGAATCAGCGGAGGCAGTGAGGGAGAGTGAGGGGTATTTAAAAATTTTACTGGATTCCATACATGCCGGAGTTCTGGTTGTCGATCCGGAAACACACACTATTATCGATATCAATTCTTCAGCACTCAAGATGATAGCTATTAACAAAGACCAGATTATCGGTCGCATATGTCATGAGTTTATCTGTCCGGCAGAAAAAGGGAAATGCCCAATAACTGATCTCAAACAGACGCTGGACTTATCGGAGCGTATTTTAATAAATGCCAATGGCGAGCGAATTCCTATACTGAAAAGTGTGGTTCCATTAATGCGGAAAGGTCGTCGGTACCTGATCGAAAGTTTCATCGATATGACTGCGCGGAAGCGGGCAGAAGAAGAGAAAGAAAATATACAGGCGCAACTCTTTCACGCCCAGAAGATGGAAGCCATTGGTACCATGGCCGGTGGGATTGCGCACGATTTCAACAATATATTAACGGTCATGCGGGGGAATGCACAGTTGATAGCTATGGATCTTGACCCCGCTAATCCTCATTATGAACTACTGGCGGGGATTGAAAAACAGGCCTCGTTCGCTTCTACCCTCACACGGCAGCTTCTTGGTTTTGCAAGGGGCGGAAAGTATGAGTTAAAACCGATCAACTTAAATGATGTAGTTAGAGAAAGCTCTACCGCGTTTGGCAGGACCAAGAAACAGATTCCCATTCATCTAATTCTCCAGGAGGACTTGCCTCCTGTTGAGGCGGATGCAGGGCAAATCGAGCAGGTTTTGATGAATCTTTACGTGAACGCCGCCTATGCGATGCCGGCCGGCGGAGACCTCTATCTGGAAACACGTGCTATTACCCGTGAAGAGATTCAAGTGAGACCTCTTCATATGGAGCCTGGCAGCTATGTGTTGCTCTCGGTTAGAGATACCGGTGTAGGCATGGACGCGGAGACGCTGGAAAGGATCTTTGAGCCGTTCTTTACCACCAGAGAGATGGGCCGGGGCACCGGCCTGGGATTAGCCTCTACATATGGCATTATCGAAAACCATAAGGGATATATTGATGTGGAGTCTGAGAAAGGTCATGGAACTACTTTTAAAATCTATCTGCCCGTATCTGAACGGAAAGTTGAAAGATCTGCAAAAGTTGCCGACCAGATTATCAAAGGAACAGAAACAATCCTTTTGGTGGATGATGAAGAGGTAGTGTTAGAGCTGGGTGTCAGAGTTTTAAACGCTCTGGGTTATACCACACTTGAAGCCAGGGGCGGGCGCGAAGCAGTAGATGTGTATAAAAGAGAAAAAGACAAGATTGGCCTGGTTGTCCTGGACATGATCATGCCCGATATGGGTGGTGACAAGGTCTATGATCTGCTGAAGGCGATCAATCCGGATATAAAGGTTATCTTATGTAGCGGCTACAGCATTGATGAATACGCAACCGCACTATTAGAACAAGGGTGTAACGGTTTTATTCAAAAGCCTTTTGGCATTAAAGAATTCTCTCATAAAATAAGGGAAATCCTGGGATAGGAAAAGGACAGAACCAGAGATCTCTACTTCCGTTCTTTTTTAATTGCCTGGTAAAGGGCGGTAATGCTACCAGCCAGAGCCTTGCTGTAAACAGTATCTGATTCAAGGACCTTTGTCGCCTTATAAAGCATCTCGGATATCTTAAAATCGGAGGTTCCGTATCCGGATTCAGGCGCCTCAACCCGCGACGGTTCTCTTTCCCCATCCTCTTTATACGGAAGAAAGGCCCCTTCCTCTCCACCGCCCTCCATATATATAGGCCCCTCTCCGGTCACAATCCATGCGGGGTTAAAACCAAACTGTTCCGAAAGGCTTTGGATAAATGCCACACTTGGCGGTGTCTTTTTGGTCCGGTAGCTGTTAATCGTGTTTTTGTTGACCCCTAACAGCTTGCTCAACTTCTCGTTTGACAGATTATTGGCCTTGACAACCTGGTTTATCGCCCACCTTGTCCGCTCCTTTAATCCCATTTCTGGTATTATTCTTTGCTCTTCCATTTCACGCTACAAATCAAACGGGTTATAAAAATAATCTGTTATCAGCACATCACCGCGATTGATCAACCGGACGAGCTGCCTATAAAAATAGGCTATAACCTAAATAAATGCTTGACACGGGTATTTGCTTGGTTTTATAATATTAGTTGTGTAGGGATCAGCACAAATTTTATACTCGTATTTTGCTATGAGGTCAAGCGCCTAACTGCTGCCCTCCGGGAAAAATTTCTCCGATTGGCTATTTCCTGATGAACGAAGGACAACTAAGGACAAGATGAACGAAGATCCTTTGAGAAGCAAAATATTGGCGGAAATGTTAAAATCTTACATAGTTGCTTTACGATTTCTTGTAGAGGGCTCTCCTTTTGATTTTGCACGACATGTGGATCATTGGCATGTCTTGAATGAACTCCTCGGCCGTGAAAAGGAAGATCCTTTCAGGCACGTATATAAATTTGCAGGGGAATATTTAAAGGGAATGGACCAAGAGACATGAACCCCGATTCCGTTAATCCGTAAAGGTTGATGGCGTCGTAAAAAGTCCAATCTACTGCGTTGTAGTGGTTTTTCAGGCACTCGACATACCATATGTATGCCTTCGCACCTGAAAAACGACTACGCCTTGTATATTGACCTTTTTACTTAGCCATCCTTTATCAAACTCAAAACTTTTTACGAAACTATCAAGGTTGATGACTTCGCAAAAAGTCTTCAAGGTTCAAGCTAACAGAGCCGGTTTCGTTATAATCAAAACTTCTGTAAATTAACGCGGTTAACGGACTATCGGTTTTCTATTGACAGACCAGCTTTGTTCCTCTAAGTTACATATTTAAACTAATAACTTCGATCCTGCAGGATCGTTGAGACCTTTGCATAACGCGACATTTTTTTGTCAGGCAAGTTGAGCGAAGTGAAATCCCGTCGCCGGGGGAAGGCTCATAATGGCAGTTATGCAAAGGTCTCGTTTGGTCCCCGAT
>JAUVFC010000061.1 GCA_030594505.1 Desulfobacterales bacterium | reverse complement strand
TGCCCATGTCAAAAGCGGCGCTGGTAAGTTTTCCCTTAATGGTCACAGTCTCATAGGCGCCGGTACATATGATGACAAGCGCGGTGATGGTACAGACAACAATGGTATCGATAAATGGGCCGAGCATAGCCACCATGCCCTGGCGGATCGGTTCCCGGGTCCTTGCCGCGCCGTGGGCCATGGCCGCAGAACCGAGCCCGGCCTCGTTGGAAAAAAGCCCCCGGGCTACGCCTGAACGGATTACTCCACCCAAAAGGCCGCCGGCAACGGATTCCGGCGCTGTAAAGGCGTATTGAAAGATCAGACCTAAGCCATGAGGGACAGTTGCCGCATTCTTGATTAAGATAAAAAGCCCTGCCGCTATATAGAAGATACACATAAAGGGGACGATCTTACTCGCAACGTTTGCGATGCGTTTAATCCCGCCCAGGATGACGATAGCTACCAAGGTGGCCGACACCAGCCCTACTATCATATTGACTGTGTCGGAAGATTGGACGTTATGGCCGTAGAGGATTGTATTGACCGCGGCCGCCACATTGTTGATCTGGAACATATTGCCTATGCCGAGGCTTGCCGTGGCCGTAAAGGCGGCAAAAAGGACAGCCAGCCATTTAAACTTAGGCCCCATGCCCATCTCAATATAGTGCATGGGGCCGCCGTGGGCCTCGCCTGTTTCATCAATTTTTCGAAAGTGAACAGCAAGGGCGCAGCAGCCAAACTTTGTGGCCATTCCCACAAGCGCTGTGATCCACATCCAAAAGACCGCGCCAGGCCCGCCAACCAGTATAGCAGCGGCTACACCCACGATATTCCCTGTGCCGATGGTTGCGGACAGCGCAGCAGAAAGGGCGCGGAATGGACTGATCTCTCCCGGGTCGTCAACTCTGTCGAGATGGCCCCGCAGGACCTTGACCCCATGACGAAATCCACGGAGCTGAATGAATGCCGTGCGTATCGTGAGGTAGAGGCCGGTTCCCACCAGGAGGATCATGAGGGGAGGACCCCAGATAAAAGAATCAACTTTTGCTATTATACCGGCAACGTCCATCTCCACTTATTTACAATGGTTGTGCCTGTCCGTCAACAAGGAAAAAAACAGGAGAATCAAAGTCGACAAGTCGAAGATCCGCCGGTCTTGTGGCGGGCTGTCGGGACTTTTTACAAAATCATTAATTTTAAGAGCCTCTTGCAAAAACAGCCATCTACTGCGATCGGCTGCAAAAGTCCTGCGCTGCGTCATCGTCGTAAAACCGTCCTCAACATAGCTACTGCTATGCCTGCGGCGATTTTGGCTCCTCTTCCTTGCGCAGAACTTTTTCGCGCGATCTCGTGACGAAGTTGTTTCTGCAAGAGGCTCTTAAAAAACATGGATGGCAGACGATCGGATCGCAATGTGGACCTCTTTTCCTTCCCGGAGTTTTATTTCAAAGAGAGCGCTTTTGGTGAGAATTGCCCTAAAGATGATCTTTCCGGCACTGACCGAAACTTCGTGGTAAAGGCCTCGATCAATCACCTCCAGGACCTTGCCTTGAAACACGTTAAGGCCGTTTCCTGAAAGTTTTTCTTTCTCGATCACAATATCTTCAGCCCGAATTGCCACATAGCGCTTGTGACTTTCAGGTGGGTCTTGCAGATGTAATTCCAGGTCATCCACCATAGCCCTGGTTTCTTTAAAGACAGCCGGAAAGACATTTTTCATGCCCACAAATTCAGCCGCAAAAGGGGTAGCCGGCCGTTGAAAGACTTCGGAGACTGGGCCGACCTGTTCAATTATGCCACGGTTGAGGATGGCGGTTCGTTGGCCCAGAAAAAGCACTTCGGCAAAATCGTGGGTGACCATCAAGAAGGTGATTCCCACCTCTTGATGAAGTTTTTTCAAAACGTCCCGAATCTCTTCGCGGAAATTGGGGTCCAGAGCGGAGAGCGGTTCATCTAAAAGCAGCACGGAAGGATTCACCGCCAGGGCGCGGGCAAGGGCCACTCGCTGTTTCTCACCTCCGCTCAGATGGTAAATGGAACGGCGAGCAAGCGGATGAAGTCCGAGGCGCTCCATGAGCCATTTTACCCATTGTCCGGAGGAGTGTGAATCAGTTTTGTGGTAGCGTAATCCGTAAGTGATGTTTTCCAAAACGGACAGATGGGGAAAGAGGGCATAATCCTGGTAGACGATCCCGATGCCACGCTGCTCCGGAGGAAGATCCGTAATGTCCCGCCCCTTGACACGGATGCGGCCGCTGGTAATCGGAACGATACCGGCAATTGCTTCCAGCACCAGTGTCTTTCCCGCACCTGTCGGACCCAGAAGCGTGAAAAATTCCTCATCCTGAATTGAGAGTTCGATGTCTTGCAGAGCAAAACCGGGCAACTCGATGCGCAAAGTTTCGATTTCTATCATGTCTGGTTATCTTTCGGCAGAGAGAAGATTCTCAAAAGGAGAAATAGCACGAGGCAGACCAGTATGAGCCAGACAGCCACAGGCTGAGAATATTTCAGGCCATGGGCAGTGAAGCGCTCATAAATCATTACCGGCGCTATCATGGGATGATAGGCCACGATAACGACTGCTCCAAATTCACTGATCGCTCTGGCACAACACATGATAAGCCCTGCCAGCATGGAACGCCATGCAAGGGGAAAGGTGACGCGCAAGAGTGTCCCGGCGGCAGAAGCCCCGAGGCTTCTGGAGACATTTTCCAGCCGTACCGGGACGGCTTCAAATCCTGCCTTGACCGTGTTGACATAAAAAGGCAGCCCCACAAAGGTCAGCACAGCCACAATGCCGGTGACCGTTCCCATAATGTGTATCCCTATCTGCTGCATAAGGTTCCCGATCCAGTGATTTTTCCCGGCCAGCCCCAGAATGGCAATCCCGATAACGGGGTGTGGAATCATGATGGGAAGATCAACGATGCTTTCAACAATTTTTTTCCCCGGGAATTTTTTGCGGGCAAGTAGATAAGCAAAGGGAGTGCCGATTGCAACAGAAATAAAGGCTGCCAGGCCGGATGTATAGATACTGAGCCAGATAGAACGACGGACATCCCGGTCTTGAAGGGCTTCCTTAAGGTCCTGAAATGAGGGTTGGGCCGTCATCTGGATCAGAGGAATAAGAATAAAGGCCACCACAACGGAACTACAAACAAGAGTCAGCCAGAAGAACGGATCAATGGTTTTTCGCATTTTCATTTCCTTCCTGATCTTGATGACTTGTTACGAAATCATCAGTCTTTGACCTCAACCCATTTCCGGAGCGATGATGGTAGCTGTGCTTTCATCTCCGCTGTGGGAACTCTGCAGGGGATAAAGGGAGGCTGTCCCGTCTCCTTTAGGATCTTCAGACCGTCATCGGGATCCATCAAGAACTCTAAAAAGGCCACCGCAGCTTCCGGGTTGGGAGCATCTTTTATCATGGTTATGCCATAGGTGCAGGATTTTCCC
Organism: Desulfobacterales bacterium; assembly: GCA_030594505.1. Classification (GTDB taxonomy): domain Bacteria; phylum Desulfobacterota; class Desulfobacteria; order Desulfobacterales. The sequence continues at coordinate 5,414 of JAUVFC010000061.1, read as the reverse complement.
GTACGAGTGATCCATGTACCGGGTTTTTCCCCGGCCACTTTTACCAAGGATTGTTTGTAAAAGTTGTCATGTTTGTAATTGCCCAGGTTGATTTTATCCGGAAGCTTAATGTATTTCAGGCCATGTTGAGCGGCAACGGAAAGGTATTCCCACGCGTAGTCCATATTTCCGGTCTGTAGCAGGGAAACCAGTTCCACGGATTTGGGCCTCACATTTTTCTTCGGGCGGTTCGCCATCAACCGGTCATATAGTCCGGGGCGATGATAGTATTTTTCAGCGAGTTGAAGCGCCATGAGACTCCGGTAACCACAAGGATCCATGTCGGGAGCCGAATGACCCCAGATAACCCCTTTTCTCCCGAGGATATCATACCAGTTATCGGCATTGACCTCGTCGGCAAAACGGCTCGTGTCCGTGTAGCAAAGGACCAATTGATTGGTTGCGAAACGAATGCTCCATTGAGCGTGCTCAGGCATCAGGGTTTTGTCTATGATTTTAAAGTCCGCAGAGGCCATAATATCGACAGGTTTGTGAAGTTCTGAAATTATGCGCGCCATCTTAGCGCTCCCGCCCGCTTCACGGAGCACATCCACTTTGGGATACCTTGCTTCAAAAATTTTTTCCATCCTGGCGAACGGGACGCTTAGACTGCCGGCGTGGAAGATTATGAGCTTTCCCACGGGTTCGGCGCCCGCAGAAAAAGGGGAAAGGACCCCTGTGACCAGTAAGACAATAGCGAGTATACTTTTCAGCGGACTCTCAACTCTCTGCATTGTTCATTCCTCCCCTTCTATCTTCCCACATTTCCGAAGACAGCCACATGCTCCGGACGTATCCGGTTGAAAAAAGAAATGGTTCTGTCCAATAGAATATCATTGCTGCCGGCAATAACAAGAAATAACAATTCCCTCCTTTGAACAAAAGCGGCCAATTCCCCGATATCTTGCTGAGCGAGCTTTTGCTTTTGAGCTTTATTTGCTCTATATCGGCGGTCTGAAAATAGTTATCGATTTCGATTCTTATATGATATTATGTTACACGGAAAAACTTTTTAACCATTCTTATTATAATCAATTATGATGACCTCGTAAAAAGTCAAATTTCCCCTCCCCTGGTGGGAGGGGACAAAGGGGAGGGGGAAGATAAGTATCTGCAATATCAACCTTATTCACCCTCACCCCAACCCTCTCCCATCAAGGGAGAGGGGGTATTTTGGACTTTTTACGAAACCATCAATTATAAATGTGAGGTAATCCCCTTGCTCTGGTTTACCCTTTCCCTTGCGACAGCGCTTTCCGTTGCAACCGGCGACGCCCTTACCAAGAAGTTCTTCGGTCGTTTCTCACCTTATGAGATGGCGGTTGCCGCGTCCATGTACAGTCTCCCGTTCTTGCTGCTTTCCATTCCTTTTATACCTATCCCCGAATTGGACGGGGTCTTCTGGTGGATCGTTTGTATATTAATCCCTTTAGATACTTTTGCTTTCTATCTCTACATGAAGGCGATCAAGCTTTCTCCTCTCTCTCTTTCCATCCCGTTTTTGTCTTTTACCCCTGTATTTATGATAGGAACCGGTTTTTTCATCCTGGGGGAGATCCCGAACAGTTTGGGACTTCTCGGGATCGGACTGGTGGTAACAGGTAGTTATGTATTGCATGCCAATGAGGTTCGGTACGGGTATCTCGCACCGTTTCGGGCCATTTTCAGGGAACCCGGATCATGGCTGATGCTGATCGTATCGCTGCTCTATTCTTTTTTAGCGGTGTTGGGCAAAAAAGCGATCCAGCACTCCTCCCCGCTCTTTTTCGGGTTCTTCTTCCTTGCCGCCTTTGACCTTGCGACGTTGCTGGTCTTCCCCCTTCTTACAAGGATTCAGTGGGGGACCTTGCTGAGGATGCCCGCCAAGGGGGTGTCGGTGGGACTCATGCTCTATTTGCACGTAATATTTCACAGCCTTGCCATCAGCATGGTCAAGGCGGTTTATATGATTTCAGTGAAGCGGATGAGTATTCTCTTCAGTGTGATATACGGCTGGCTCTTATTCAAGGAAGCCGAGATCGGCAGCCGTATGCTCGGAGCATTTCTGATGTTTTTGGGGGTGGTCTGTATTACGTTGCTGGGGTAGAAGCGTAGTTACGAGTTGCGAGTTAAGACTCTCTTCAACTTTCACTGTTCAACCCGAAAAGGGTACATCGCTGAGATTAGAGTATAAGGGATTTTATGTTATAGATATAGCTGGTTGAAATAAAGGTTGTATCAAAATCAAGGCAAAAACAAGAATATCATGTAATAAAGTAAGCCCAATTCCGGATTGTTCAGACAATATGAGAGCTTTGCGTAATGTGACATTTTTTTGTCAGGTAAGGAAGGCGAAAATCTTAACCGGAGGAATACATTGGGTATTTTGAGGATTAAGATTTGAAGCCTGACGCCGCATCACGAGGCACGAAGTGAAGCGTCAGCGCTCATATGGCAGTTATGCAAAGCTCTCAACATTGAACTTCAGGAGGCTTTTCATGAAGAATTCGAGTTGGATGATAGTGAGCAAGGGTGATCGGTTCGGAGTGAATATATCAGAATGCTATCGAAACATTTTTTGGAAATGTCGCAGGTACGTACCCTATCAGCAAACTTACAATTTCTGGCTGCGTGGCGTTTATACAATATATAGGAGTTCGCCATCTCAAATGCTGCTTTCTAACAAATCCTATTTCTTGTCCAGAATCTCTCTTATTTTTCCAGATAGCTCTTTCATATTAAAGGGCTTCTGAATAAAACCATTACAGCCTCGATCCAATATCTCGGCAGCTTGACCGTCAATACTGAAACCACTTGAAAGCAGGACTTTTATATCTGGGTTGATCTCCTTCATGCGGTCGTAAGCTTCACCACCTCCTATATGGGGCATCACCATGTCCAAAAGGACGATGTCTATGTCATCCCCATTTTCCCTATAAAGCTCGATGGCCTCTTTGCCGCTCTTGGCTGTGAATACCCTGTAGCCCATCGCCTCCAACAACTCCTGGCCTACTTCTAAGATGACCTCTTCATCGTCTACCAGGAGGACTGTCTCGGTGCCTTTAATGAGTTCCTCACTGATTTCGACAACTTTCTCGGCCTCTTTTTCTGACGCAGGCAGATAAATATTGAAGGTCGCTCCTTGCCCTTTCTTGGAGTGTACATCAATGTACCCGCCATGGCCCTTTACGGTATCGTAAGCCGAAGCCATGCCAAGACCTGTGCCTAAGCCCCTTTCCTTGGTCGTAAAGAAGGGGTCAAAGATTCGTTCACGAGTCTTTTTGTCCATGCCCGCCCCTGTGTCGCTCACCGTTAACAGAACATAGTCGCCGGGCTTTGGATCATATAACTTGTTTATATCCTTGTGCATGGCATTCATGGTTTTCAATGTAAGATCGCCACCGCCAGGCATGGCATCTGCGGCATTCACATAAAGATTGAAGAGTAGTTGTTCTATCTGCCCGGAGTCTGCCTCTACTGCCAATAAATCTTCGGCAAGCTCTCGGTGAATCGTAGTCTCCTTTCTGATACTGCCAAAGGTCTCAGAGGTCTCTTCCACTAATTGGTTCAGGTCAATGGGCTTGACCTCATATCTATCCTTCCTGGCATATCCAAGGAGGTGTGAGGTTAGTCTGGCGCCGTTTTGAACCTGCATTTCAACATTCTTTAACCTGTTATAATGCGGGTGCGTGGAATCGATATCCATAGCCATTAAAGAGATATTCCCACGGATACCCATGAGCAGATTGTTAAAGTCATGGGCAATGCCACCTGCCATTTCTCCTATCGCTTTTAGTTTTTCTGTTTGAACAAGTTGGTCTTGGGCTTTTTTGAGGTCATGGAGGCTTTGGTCCAATTCGCGCAGGAGCACAATGTTGTCGAGGGTGATAGCGACCTGATTGGCGATTGTGGATAAAATAGCCAAGTCTTTTTTTGAAAAGCCGGCGCCTTGTTTCTTGTTTACGACCTCGATAGCTCCCACGGTTTCCCACTTGATCCGGACAGGAACACACACCGCAGAGCGTATGCTCCCTCCAGGAAATGCATCTGTTTCCCTGGAAAATCTCGGGTCTGACCCAAGGTCATTTAGTAAAATGGACTCATTATTTTTTATTACCCATCCTGCTACACTCCCTTTCGGGGATACATGTATCTGAGGGCTTTCTTCACCACCCGTATAGAAGTTTACCGCCAGATCGTCCCTGTTTTCATCACAAATGAAAAGCGCGCTGGCCGTTGAATCGACCAGAGTATTGCACCAAGTCATCACATTGCTCAGGAGGTGATAAATATTTAGAGCTGAGTTTATTATGTAAGGCACTTCCATGAGAATAGCTGTTTTTTTATCGCAAACCAGGCCATTATACTCACTACTGATTGTCTTTTGTTTCTGCAGGGCTTCTTTGATCTGCTTTGCCGAGACAACCCCCATTTCCACAAGTATTTTGCCTAATCTGCGGTCTTCCCAACTATGTGTGGTCTTATCTACGCTTAAAAGAATCGAAGCCAGGCTCTTCGACCGGCTGAGTCTTAATTGGTTGTCCTTTTCCCTTTGTTTTTTCAAAGCTTCTTCTACATGTTTCTCTTTTGCGTAGCCAAGCTCTACGAGAAGTTTTCCGAGTGGTACGGTCATAATTTTTTCCTCAGGAAAAATAAAAAAAGCGGACACCCATTTCTTCTTAATCGGCTTTTTTAACCTCATCCTTTAGTGGGTAATATTTTTCTCCGCTTTCGAACTGGTCACTATTACGGAGTCTGGAACAAGAAATGCTCATACGCTGAGACCTTGCATAACTGCCATTTTTTCGTGATGCGGCGTCAGGCCTCAAATTTTAATCCTCAAAATACCTAATGTATTCCTCCGGTTAAAATTTTCGCCTTCCTTGCCTGACAAAAAAATGTCACGTTTTTCAAAGGTCTCACGCTGGATAGTTAGATTATAAGAGAGCTCTGTTACGTCCGATCTGGATCGCGTTCTCAAGGATGCTGCCGGTAAGCTGATTCAAAACCAGCAGGCGCGATTGGAAGATGAACTCAACGCGGCAATCTCCGACAAAGTAGGCGGGGAATTGAACAAACTCAAGGAGAGTGTAAGAAATTTTCAGTATGAGGTAAAATGACGTCTACCGTTTTGACCCCCCTCCCTTGGCCGACTTCGTCCCGCCTTGCGGGACTACGACGGCTGAAATGGGAGAGGGCCGGGGTGAGGGTGAATGGGGAAACCTGACTTTTTACGAAGTCATCAGAGTTATGTATATAGCGGGGTTGAACTTATGGGGCTTCGCCCCTATTCAGGCATCTCTTGGTTTAAGGATGGGCAACGGTTCCCATGTAACGAAAGGGGTAATCCGGCGCTTGAACCGGCCCAGATCATCGTAGTGCATGACGTCGAACAC
>JAUVFC010000157.1 GCA_030594505.1 Desulfobacterales bacterium | reverse complement strand
TTTGGAGTGGCTCCCGGTATCGTGGCGTATCTCTGGGCATTGAAGCCTTTCGGGAGGCTGGGCTGGCTCGCCGCGTTCCTTTTTGTCGCGTGCGGGGTGCTACGCTTGGCCAGATTCAACACGCAAAAAGACACGGTAAGCAGTGAATATTTTGTTGGTCTCCCCATCCCTGCGGCTGCTTGCATGATCGCTACGATGATCTTGTTTATCAATAGGGTCGGCGTGCTGAGCGCTGATCGAAACATAACGATATTAATATTGATATATGTGTTATCCTTTTTAATGGTAAGCACTATCAAGTATAACAGCTTTAAGAAATCTGCAATCTTCAGAAAAAAGAACTTTAATGCCTTGGTGACGGTAGTGCTGGTATTCAGCGTGATCGCCTATGAGCCGAGTGTGACATTTTTCTTTATTGGACTCACATATATTGCATCAGGTCCTGTTGCCGCATTATTTGGCTGGAGAAAGACCGCAATAAAACCTGACCCGGAAAAACCATCGGAAGGACACTTGTAGACCGTGGGACAGACTATTACTGAAAAGATCTTAGCCGCCCATTCAGGCAAAGATAGTGTAACACCGGGAGAACTTATTACTGTTAAGATCGACCTTGCATTAGCAAACGACATAACTGCTCCTATTTCCATCAAACTCTTTGAAGAGGCACAGGTGGAATCTGTATTTGATCCGGACAAGATAGCGTTAGTCCCGGATCACTTTGTTCCGAACAAGGACATCAAATCAGCGATTCAAACTCAGATCCTTCGCCAATTTGCTCGCAAACATAAGATTACCCATTTCTTTGAACTGGGAGAAATGGGTGTTGAGCATGCGCTTCTCCCTGAACAGGGTATTGTGCTTCCGGGAGATATTGTAGTCGGCGCTGATAGTCATACCTGTACATATGGCGCGCTTGGGGCGTTTGCCACCGGAATGGGAAGCACCGACATTGCCGCGGCCATGATTACAGGAGAAGTATGGCTCAAGGTCCCGGAATCTATAAAATTTGTTTACTCAGGGCAACTACGGAAATGGGTTACCGGCAAGGACCTGATCCTCTATACTATTGGAGATATCGGGGTAGACGGCGCGCTGTACCGGACAATGGAATTTACGGGTGACACAATAGAGGCGCTTGGAATGTCTGATCGCATGACCATAGCGACTATGGCCATTGAAGCCGGGGCAAAGAACGGGATCATAGCGCCGGATGAGACTACTCGCAGTTATGTGGAAAGCCGGGCTAAACGTCAGTATAAATTCTATCAGAGTGACCCGGACGCCCGATATATAGAGGTAAAAACATATGATGCGTCTCAAATTGAGCCCCAGGTCGCTTTTCCGCATTTGCCCGAGAACACCCGGGGAATCTCCGATGCAGGAAATGTTCCGATTGATCAGGCAGTGATAGGATCGTGCACCAATGGGAGGTTGGAGGATCTTCGTTTGGCGGCGGAAGTTCTGAAAGGTCGAACCATAGATCCGCGTGTACGGCTGATTATAATTCCGGCAACTCCCACGATTTACCGGCAGGCAATGGAAGAAGGCTTGTTTGACATATTCCTTAAAGCAAAGGCGATCATCAGTCCTCCGACCTGTGGTCCCTGTCTTGGCGGTCATATGGGAGTCCTTGCGCCGGGAGAACGGGCCATTGCAACTACGAATCGAAATTTTATAGGTCGAATGGGACATCCCGGCAGTGAGGTATATCTTTCCAATCCCGCTGTTGCGGCTGCATCGGCGATACTGGGGAGGATCGGAGGCCCGGAGGAGCTGTAGGAAAGTAAAGGACAAAGAAGGTTTATGAAGATTGAAGGGAAGGTTTGGAAGTTCGGAGATAATATTGATACGGATGTAATTATTGCGGCACGATACCTGGTCACCTCCGACCCCAAGGAATTGGCCAGGCATATAATGGAAGACATGGATCCCGAATTTTCCACAAAGGTGCAACCGGGAGATATCATTGTGGCAGGCAAGAATTTCGGCTGCGGCTCATCAAGGGAACATGCCCCGATTGCTATCAAAGAAGCGGGTATCGCCTGCATTATAGCAGAAAGTTTTGCCCGCATCTTTTTCAGGAACGCCTTTAACACCGGTTTGCTCATATTTGAATCCCCTGAAGCAGCGCGATCAATTCAAGAAGGAAACATTGTATCGATAGAGGTAGAGACCGGAAAGATTACAGACAAGACAGCGGGCGCTACATTTGCGGCCGCCCCGATTCCGCAGTTTATGAAGGACCTGATAGATGCAGGCGGATTGATGCCGTATGTGTTGAAAAAGCGATTGAAGAATTGATGGCGTCGTAAAAAATCCAATCTACTACGCCTTGTATATTGACCTTTTTACTTAGCCATCCTTTATCAAACTCAAGACTTTTTACGAGACTATCAAGAATTGAGGGATTGGGGAATTGCGAATTACAAGAGACTTAAAAAATCAGCGGTTTTAAATACGGCAAAGGGGCTGCTAAAATTTTTGAGATAATCAATAATTCCTCAATTTCTAAATCCCCGAATTCCTAAATTTGATAATTTATATCAATATAAACGAAAGGATAGGTTAGAAACATATGGCGAAAAACGATTATAAGATTGCGGTGATTCCGGGAGATGGAACCGGCCCGGAAGTGGTTGCTGAGGGGATAAAGGTCCTCAAGGCCGTTTCCGGGCCATCCAAATTCAATCTTGACTTTACGGAATATGATTTGGGTGGAGAACACTACAAGGCCACCGGCGAAACCCTTTCCGACAGTAGTCTGGAATCTTTAGGAAAAGCAGACGCCATCTATCTCGGGGCGATAGGACATCCGGATGTAAAACCCGGCATCCTGGAAAAAGGTATACTTTTAAAACTCCGGTTCAGTTTGGACCAATATATCAATCTCCGCCCTGTCAAACTCTATGAAGGCGTTGATTGCCCCTTGAAACATAAGGGGCCGCAAGATATAGATTTTGTTGTAATTCGGGAGAATACGGAAGGACTCTATGCCGGGGCCGGGGGTTGTTTGAAAAAGGGGACGCCGGATGAAGTGGCCATCCAGGAATCGATAAATACCAGAAAAGGTGTTGAACGCTGCATTCGTTATGCATTTGAGTTCTGTCGAAAACGAAACAAGGCAAAACAACTCACGCTGTGCGGAAAAACAAACGTATTAACCTATGCATTTGATTTGTGGGAACGCACATTTTATGAGGTGGCGGAAGAGTACCCCGACATAAAGACCGACTATGCGCATGTGGATGCCATCTGCATGTGGATGGTAAAAAATCCCGAGTGGTTCGATGTGATCGTCACCGACAACATGTTTGGTGACATTATTACCGATCTGGGCGCTATGATCCAGGGTGGAATGGGGATTGCCGCCGGCGGAAATATTAATCCCGAAGGGGTCTCCATGTTTGAACCGATCGGAGGTTCTGCTCCCAAGTACACCGGGAAACAGGTCATCAATCCGCTCGCGGCGATATGCGCCGTGCACGTCATGCTGGAGACATTGGGTGAAAAAGAGGCTGCGGGTCGGATAGAACAGGCGGTGATGAAGGTGGTTCGAGACGATCTTAAAAGCCTTTCCGCCGGTAAGATGGGATATAGCACATCAGAGGTTGGGGATTTGGTGATTGAAGCGTTGTAAATTAGTAACGAGTACTGAGTAAAGCTCACAACTCGATACTTAATGGGGTTAGAATAGAAGATGAGCAAGTTGTTCAATGTCGCAGTGGCCGGGGCCACCGGCGCGGTCGGGAATCAGATGATTTCCTCCCTGGAGGAGCGAAATTTCCCGGTTAACAATATAAAATTCCTGGCGTCGAGCCGCTCCGCAGGGAAAAAACTCCGATTTAAAGGGGACCGGATTGTTGTAGAAGAGATGACTGAAAACTCTTTTAAGGGGGTTGATATCGCGCTCTTTTCCGCAGGGGGAGAGACCAGCAAACATTTTGCTCCCTTTGCGGCCCGATCCGGATGTGTGGTAATTGACAATTCGAGCGCATGGCGCATGGATCCTGAGGCCCCCCTAATTGTCCCGGAGGTGAATCCCCACGCGATTGCCCAATACACCAACAAGGGGATTATCGCCAATCCGAATTGTTCCACCATACAGATGGTGGTAGCGCTGTCGCCCATCCACCGCAAGGTAGGGATAAAACGGATTGTGGTTTCCACATATCAGGCGGTTTCCGGCACAGGGAAAAAAGCGATTGACGAACTGTTCGATCAAACGCGGGCCATGATCAATTTTGTTGACCATAAAACAGAAGTATATCCTCACAGAATAGCCTTCAACTGCCTTCCGCACATTGATACGTTTTTGGATAATGGTTATACTAAGGAAGAGGTAAAGATGGTCAACGAGACCCGGAAGATACTGGAAGACGACACCATAGGGGTTACAGCAACCACGGTGCGGGTACCGGTCTTTTTCGGGCACTCGGAATCTGTAAATGTTGAAACGCGCGGCCACATAACACCGGATGAAGTCAAACAACTCCTAAAAAACGCCCCCGGCGTTAAAGTGGTGGACGATCCTTCCAGGAATTTGTATCCGCTGGCGATCGACGCAGCCGGAAAGGATGATACGTTCGTCGGACGAATACGAGCTGACGAGTCGATTGAAAACGGAATCAATATGTGGGTCGTTGCTGATAACATACGAAAAGGGGCAGCGACCAATGCGGTTCAGATTGCAGAGATATTGGCTCGGGATTATCTATAGAAGGCTGTCCGAGAATTCTGATCCTACTGCAAAAGCGTGAGAGACGGCCCAAATTCCCGCAAGTTTTCGTCAAATA
>JAUVFC010000069.1 GCA_030594505.1 Desulfobacterales bacterium | reverse complement strand
TTTTGGAATGGCTAAACAATAATCATCCTGAATTGGCATTTCAGAAAAAAGATTAAAAATAAGAGCAAATCGATGCAGGGTCGCGTCTACACTATTCACAAAATGTACAAATTGTAAGATATGCGTCTGCCTATCAATATCCATAAAGTGCTGCAAGGCCGCCCTGTGGAGTGGAAGCGGCTTGAGTTTAATCACGGCTGGAATCCGGAGGCCGTTTTGCACACCCTGTGCGCTTTTGCCAATGACTTCCATAAGTTGGGCGGCGGCTATGTGAGTTATTTTCCTGTTCATCCCCTTGCAGTTTCGAAAACGACCGGACAAGTCGGGACCAATCAACCGCACAAGTCACAGCACAAGTGCAGCAAGCAACGGTATGTAACGCTGGTAAGAAAATAAGTTGACATCCGAGGTCGCCCCGCGCACCCCGCTCGGTTCTGGCAAAAGGTCCAAACAGTTATACCTGATTATACAAAGAGGCGTGAGAAGTTAAGGGAGTATAGCCTTCAGACGGGGAGTTTCGATTAGGGGCCTAAGGGAGGGCAGGAGGCCTGCTCTTGACTCGTGTTAGTGTGAAACCGTTAAGTAAGGTTGACATTTATGGTCAAATATCGTAAGCTTGTATTTACGAAAATGGTCATAAACCGTTAAGTAGGGTTGCCACAAGGGAAAGCATGTTGGATTTAAGTGAGTTTTTCAGCATCCAGGCGAACTTGCTCACCCAGGTTTCCCGGTCACGCAGTCGGTTCCTTGGCGAGCATATTAACTGGAACAGCCGCTTGTTGGGCATTGTCGGGGGCAGGGGGACAGGCAAGACAACTTTGCTCCTTCAGCGCCTGGCTGAGCAAGATCAGCGCCGGCAGCGACACCTCTATATCTCCGCCGACCATATCCGGGTGCAAGCGACCGGCCTTTATGAGATCGCTTCTTACTTTTTCCGCCTTGGCGGAGAAACCATAACGATCGACGAGATCCACAAGTACGCCAACTGGCGCCAGGAAATAAAAAATCTCTACGACTCGTTTCCGACCGCGAAGATATTCTTTTCCGGCAGTTCCACGCTGGCCTTGCAAAAAGGAAAAGCGGACCTTTCCAGGCGGGCGGTCTTTTACACCCTTCCGGGGCTTTCCTTTCGGGAATATCTCTATTTTGCTCATGGATTGGAATTCCAGCCGGTTTCTTTGCCGGACCTTTTGCAAAACCATCCACTCACGGCTTCGAAAATTTTGGAGAAAGGGCCGGTCCTCGGGCGCTTCAGGGATTACCTTGATCATGGTGTTTATCCCTTCTTCCTGGAAGGGATAGAGCACTATCTTCCGAAGCTTTTGAATGTCCTGGAGAAGATACTCTATGAAGATATACCGACAGTCACGGGCATTAAGACGGCCAAGGTGCCTGTGCTGAAGCGCATGTTATGGCTCATCGCCACATCCCAGCCGTTCACGCCCAATATTGAGAGAATGTCCCGGAATCTGACCACCTCCAAGGAATACATTTACACCTATCTCGATTCTCTGGAACGGGCCGGACTGCTTTCGGGCTTCTTGCCCTCGGAGACAGGTTATCGACTTGTGCGCAAGCCTTCTAAGATCTATATGGAAAACACGAACCTGCTCAGGGCGGTGGCCGGAGAAATCGGGGGAAAGGATCAGACAGGGACTGTGCGAGAGACTTTTTTTGCCCATCAACTGAAAAACGCGGGCATGAATGTCCGCATCCCGAACCGGGGAGATTTCCTGGTGGAAGGAAAATATCTGTTTGAAATCGGCGGAAGAACCAAGGGAAAAAGTCAGGTTAAGGACACTGACAATGCTTTTGTGGCGCGTGATGACATAGAAGTCGGTTTCGGTAACGTCATTCCCTTGTGGCTGTTCGGGTTTCTGTATTGAGGTTTATCCCGTACACAAAAAAGCCTTGACATTTATTCCTCCAAATATCAAAGCGGACGTCAATCTTAGCCGTTCTCTCAAAGGCCTTTTCTCAGACTATGAAGCCGATCTCACGGTAGTTCCTCTGATCTCCTGTTTGATCGAAGCAGTACCGGAGCCACTCCTTTCTGAGATCAATTTTATGTTTGGCCGAAAAGGGCTGGGATACCCTCAATTATTATCTCTTCTACCTGACTGATCTTAGACCTGCGCACCATTACTACATCAGCAATGGCGCCACGGACAATGGCCCCACGGCCTGGGGCCAAGCGAGGGATAGCGCGTGAGGGGTTTCTGGTTACCAGGGAAATTGCCTCGGGAAGGGTAACTACCTTTTGGTCTATGGCCAGTTCCAAAACCTTAAGGATAGGACTGTGGTTCCCACCCCCATAGTCCGTTGATATGACATCAGCCAGACCGGCCTCCAGGATAGCAAAGAAAAAGTTTATCTCTTTTTCCCTTTCCGGGCTGTCCAATGTATCAAAGGTGGAAATATCGATGATTGCGCCTTTTTTTCTCAATCGCTTTATCAGTTCAATCCCTTCTTTTATTTCAAAACTTGGATGATTGCAATGCCCGGCAATAAGGAGATTCCCGAGCCAGGATATTTCCTCTATCTTTGTCATGGAAGGAACTGCTGTATGTACTATGAAGGGGAGCTTGTATTTTTTTGCCAAATTGGCGCCTTCTTCAAGGGCTTCAAGGGCAATACCGAAAGAAGGAAGGACTGTCTCGGATATTTTATCCAATGCCCATTCCGTGGGGCAATTCCCCAGGCCAATCTCCTTAAGGACATTTCCTACCCTTTCAGGATCATAAAAATCGGATGCGATCCTCTTGCCTAAGACCGCTTCCTTTAACCTCCTTGCCTGGTATTCGTCAATGATAACTCCTGCTTCTCTTTTAACCATCTCCGGAATAAACTTATAATCCTGGACCCCGCCGCCAAGGGTGGCCCCGGAACCCCCTTCGCCTATGGCGATTACGATATCGGAGAAATGCTCTATAATCTCCTCTACTGTCTCCTCCCTTTGATCTCTAAGGCCGGATGCGTCGATCTTTTTCGCGGCAAGGTAAGCCTTGGGATGATGGGTTGTAGCGGTCTTAATATTGACAGGACATATATTCTTTGCTTGAGATACCAGCCCGGGACGGGCAAAACCGTCGAGGCTGAGGATGGTAGTGGTCCCTTGAGAGATATGTGTTATCAGATTCTTTTCAGACTGGTTTCCGGGCAGGGAAGCTGACGCACTGGAAAAAAGAGGGGCGCCTGGAATAATACCATGCGCGTGGATATTGATGATCCCCGGCAGAACAAGCTTGTCCTTGCCATCCAATATGTGGGTAAATGCAGCCCCTGCAGGTTTCTCTTGACCGATATATGTTATTTTGTTGCCGCAAATGACTATATTGACTTTGTCCAGAAAGGTTTTTCCATCGCCGGTAATCAGCGCCGATTCTTTAATCAAGAGGGTATGTATTTTCTTAGCGCTCAAATCTTTTTTTCGCTGTCTGCCAGTTTAAAATATCATGCGGAGATAAACCCAGGTTATCTAAGTTTCTTCCTTCCTTGAAATAGTCACGATTGAGTATTTTACCTGCTTCTTCAATTAGTTTTTCGTAAAGTGGGGTATTGACCCCTAAGACCTTGGCCATATGGTACAAAGGCGCCATCCGGACCATTACCTCCTCGTAAAGATACCGATGGCTCATCTTTTTAGGGGCCGGTGACCGGATGGGCGCTCCCGGCGGATTATAGTAAGGGGTACCTTCATCGTGAACCATATCAAACAGGCTTCTTTCGCCTCCTTCATCGGTCAGGGGTATATTATAGGCAGTATAAAAGAAATCGCGGGTGGTGGGGCAGTCTTTTATACCCATGGCATAGGCGACTGCTATCCTTTCTCTGTCAAGTTCTTCTATCATTCCGGTCATCTCTTCAGTTAATCCCAGGTAAAAATTAAAGTCCTCCTGTGCATCGATTTTTTCCCTTTGCATGATTATGCCGATGATATGCATCCCCGGGGCGTCATTGATACCTGCCTGAATAGGATCATGGCAGCCTATGAACTGGTCAGGGTAAATACTGTTTGAAAGTAAATGTAAAACATGCGGCATTCTTTCGGACGGAAGGACAGAAAGATAGAGTTTCTCCTTTTTTGCCTTTATCAGTGCCTCAATCCTCTCTGAAGAAAGTTGTATCATCTTTGTGGCATATATAAAGGTATCGGCATCAGCAAAGGTAACATCAGCAGTACAGCCCTGTTGTCTGATTCTTTTAGCCATAAGAAATTTACTGTCAATACCACCGCCAAAGATAAGTATTATCTGGCCGTCAGAGAGGTAGGGGGCCATTTGAGAGGCGATAAACCCATGGGCATTGGCGGTCGTGGTTATAATGATTATCCGAGATCCTTTGACCCCCTCATCTACACGTCCGGTAACTACGTCGGGTTTGGTCTGTCCTTGATAGATACCGGACAGATGAAACACCTTGTGGCGCTGGAGCAAGGCCACCTTCTTGCGGGATTTTTCATTGCTGAGCCGATTATAAAGAATTACCCTTATTTCAGGGAATTGAAGTTTTATTCTACTCGCTTCAGCGATCCCCGCATTCCCCGCCCCGAAAACGGAAATTTGTTTAATGTGGTTATTGTTCATAGTATCCCTCTCTTTTGTCCATTTTGAGGTTGCATTAGAATAATAACAAATTGTGAATACAATTTCAATCTCACGTTGTCCTGTTGTAAATCGAGCGCAGTGGGTCAACGAGCGCAGTGGGCCAAGTGTCTGCTCTTGACTCATGGGTAGATCCCATGGAATGTTGGGATTTTCTGAGTGGGACGGGGCGGAGGCTGCAAGCAAATAATTAAAAAGAAAACAGCTTGAAGATCCAAAAAAGATCCAAAAAATTCTTGACATTTATTCCTCCAATCCGTAGGATTTTTTGTGACATATTTCTGACACGTGGGCGGTTAACTCAGTGGTGAGAGTGCCATCTTCACACGGTGGAAGTCCGCGGTTCAAATCCGCGACCGCCTACCACGTAAGTGTACTATAGGAGGCTGTCCGAAAATTTTGTCTCGTTCTCACTCGTTTTCGTTACGGACATAATTCTCGGAGAGCCTCCTATAGGTTTTAAGATAACGTTTTCGATAAGATACCGTGATCCTTTCATTCCACCCGCATATTAAAGCGGACGTCAATCTTAGCCTTTCTATCAACGGCCTTTTCTCGGATCACGAAGCAGATCTAATGGCCCGTGCCGATCTCACGGTTGTTCCTCAACGAATCAAAGCGCACCAGTATCGTTTCTGCCAAAAGCATTGTGTACTGCTCTTTCCGGACTATCGATATCGATTCGGATTTGAAGGGAAGTACGGGAACATAGAGTTGTTTCGTCTATTTAATGCGCCGCATCCTTCCACAGAGTTATATCCTTCTGTGTCCGCCTTTATAAGACGTCATATCAAGGGAAAGGAGCCATACTTCCCATTTCCTTTTGTGATAAAGAGCGATACCGGAGGTGGTGGATGGGGGATCTTTCTGGCCCGTGATAAAAAAGGACTTCAAGAAGTACTCACAACGCTTTCCGATGCGCGCAGGCATCCTCGCAGACGTTTTATTGCCCAGGCATTTGTCCCCCATGGGGGGAGGGATCTCAGGGTGGTAGTGATTGGAAAGTCTTTTTATCCTTATTGGCGGTGTCAGCCTGATCCTGAAGAATTCCGAAACAATGTGGGACGTGGCGCATTCATTGATTACGACCTTGACCCTGATCTTCGTGACGAAGGGGTAAGGTGTGTACGCACATTTTGCGAAAACACAGGGCTGAATCTTGCCGCCTTTGATCTTATGTTTGATCGAAGCAGACCGGACTCGGCGCCGCTTCTTTCCGAGATAAATTTTATGTTTGGCCGAAAAGGGTTGGGGGGGTCAAATAGATTTTTTGCTTGCCTGCAAGAAGCTGTTGATAATCTTGGCAAAATTTTCCACTCAAAGTGAAATATTTTTCGCAAAAAGAGGAAAACAATTGCACAATTTGCTCTCTTTGTGAAAGTGCCCTTTACGCTTACATTTTTAAAAATTAAGTAAATACAATATGTTGCCGCTGCGATATGTTGCAACTACAGCTACAACGTTAAATGGTATGAGTTTTGCTAACTAATTTTACAACAAGGCTATGTCGGTTTTACCGGTTCAAAGGTCATGGAGTAGTATCTACAGTGCTCAAAAAGATGTTAAATATTCAACACCGCTTCAACCCGCTTCATGTGTATTGCCGCCTGGTAGAAAGAGGGTTGAGCAAGCGACTGTCAATTTCGTTATGCCGGTACTACGAGATTGTTATATACAGTTGGCTTGTCTGGTTTACGATAGTTGCGGTACATATTTACAGGCCTAAACACCATGTACGCTAAATGTACTTTCCCCCCGCTCGCCTAATTCTTCACTCCCTTGATCCCGGATCAATAACTATTCGAAATCGCTTGACATTAAAAACGATCAATTGATAATAATATATTTTTAATAAACCTTGATGATTTCGTAAAAAGTCGTTCACAAAAGACTTTTTATGAAGTCATCGAGGAAAATGAAGAAGGAATTTAGGATGAGCCAACGGAAATCCGCGGGCGGCGGTTTGTCAAAGGCGGTTCAAGAGGAGCGGGCTGCCGGCCTTCAAAAAATCCTGGTTTTTCAGCAAAACAACAGCGCTGAAAGCAAGATAAAAGGCATCATAAGATACGGGGAGGACCTGTTTGCTCTGGAAATTATGTCTATTGATGCATGCCTGCTCCCTGTTATCGACGATACAAAAAAATATCTGCCATGCGAGATCCGGGCAGATGTGGTTTTAGATTTCTTGAAGCATCCGGATCTTTCTCATGACCTTGCTGTGGCGTGCCGGGACAGGAAAATTCCCGTAGTCGCCTCGGGGAAGAAAGTGCGGGTCAAAGGCGTCTTGACTCCTCCGACCTGATGCGGTCTTTCCAGGCAGGTTTGTCTGGGCCGTTACGGAGAAAGGTTTGGCGCGCCGGGGTTCGCTGTGGAGATTGCTGACGGAAAGATCGGCCGTATTACAATACTGCGAGGGGCCCCCTGCGGGGCCACCTGGGAGGCCGCGGCACGCGTGATAGGCATGGCTGTAGAAGAGGCGGCGGTGCGTATCGGCCTGGAGACACAACTCTTCTGCACGGCGGATCCTTCAGGCTGGGACCCGATTCACGGGAAAAGTCCGGTGCATTTTGCCGACAAGATCCATACAGCGGCGCTCAAAAGGGCTGTAGAAAACGCTGGCGACTTTTTACGAAGTAATAAAGTTTAAGTTTGTATATGGTTATAAAATAATGTATGTTTTTTTATAAATATTTAAGGAGTGCGAAAATGCTCAAGGCTAAAGAGATTATGACAAAAGAGGTTATCACGGTCTCGCCGGAATTAAAGATTACCGACGTCGCAAGATTGTTGTTGGAAAAGCGCATTAACGGTCTGCCGGTGGCGGATAGTCAGGGCCGCCTGAAGGGAATTATTTGCCAGAGCGATCTGATTGCCCAGCAAGAAAAGGCTCCACTGCCGGCCTTTGTCGTTTTTCTGGATTCATTTATTCCTTTAAGCTCCCACAAGAATTTTGAAAAGAAAATACAGAAGATGGCCGCGGTTACAGTAGAACAGGCTATGACCTGTGATACCATAGTGGTCGGACCGGAAACCAGCCTGGAAGAGGTCGCCACCCTTATGGTGAGCAAAAACATCCACACATTGCCGGTCGTGGATCAAGATAAACTCGTAGGCATCATAGGCAAGGAGGATGTTCTTCGCACCCTTATGCCCAGGAAAGAAAACGAAGGATAAAGGACTACTGCCCATGCATGACGAAAAGAGAGGATCTGATCGGGGGTACACCATGTTATATGTCACTCTTTTTGACGGCGGGCAGTTTAGAAAAGAATTAATACAAGACACAGGCCCTGGTGGACTGATGATTAAGAGCAGTCAACCATGTGACGTAGGCACGCTCTTGGGCCTGGTTATCCATGCGCACGTCCCGATAAGGGCAATGGGCGCCGTGGCTTGGGTTAAGAAGGATGGGGACATGTACAAGATAGGCATCGAGTTCAAAGAGCTGAACGCAGACGCCAGGGCCGGATGGGTTGACCTTTTGAATCGTTCATAAATTTCCGTTTTTTTGATGACTTCGTAAAAAGTCTTTTGTGAACGACTTTGAGCATTTTGGGAGAAAAGCACTTGAGATGTTCAGCGTTAA
>JAUVFC010000206.1 GCA_030594505.1 Desulfobacterales bacterium | reverse complement strand
CTAAAACAGCGGCAGCCTGTTTCCCGATAAGCTCATCTTCTTTATACCCCAAGGCCTTACATGTCGCGCTATTAACTGTTTTGATCTTTGCTTCCGGATCAACAACAATCAAGGTATCGATCATGTTTTTCATAATCTTATCCACATAATCAAGCGAAACAGTGGTCTCCTGCAAATTCTCGCTCATCTCATTGAATGAATTTGCCAGCGTGGCTATTTCATCTCCACTGCTGACACTTATTTTAGTGCCAAACTCTCTTCTGCCTATTTTTTGGGTTGCGTGGATTAACTCTGTTATAGGTCTTGTGATCCTATTTGATAAAAGAATTGACATGAAAGCCCCTGCCACGATGAAAATGATTGCAAAACCCAGAACGGATTTCTCCAATTCAGATATTTCATCGTTTAGCGCCTCCATTGATACGCCTATCCTAACAACCCCCACCTGCAGGTCCCCTGTTTTTATCGGCACGGCCACATCCATGAGATGCAGACTTTCGGGAGAATGATAATATTGAACCAGGTCTTCTTCTGTTTTTGCCGCCCTGGTACCTAAAGAATCGGTATGCGTTTTACCGATCTCTTTAAGATTGTTGTGCATTGCAACCTTGCCATCGTCGTCCAAGATTATGGTATACATCACCTGTTTTAACTTGGATACACTGGTTATTAATTGATGAAGCCTGTAAGTATCGTTCGCCAGTAGAGCATCCCTGCAATCAAGCGCCAAAATGTAAGCCCGGGTAATATTTTCTTCTTGCGCATGGGTTTTAATAAATATTACTTCTCTTCTAATAAAGAAGAAACTTAATGAAGCAACAATAAAAGTGATTAGAAAACAACTTAGGAAGATAATCTTGAGTCTAACGCTAAGTTTTAATTTTCCTTTAAACATTCGAAAAAATCTCCGGGGCGCAAACTAATATGGCATTCCAAACTTATCAGCAAGTTCCCTCATCCCATCATAGTCCTTATCCGAAGCCGTTTCAAAACCTTTAAGGTGAAGCCGCTTTAAAATTTCCATGTCATCAGGGTTTTTTTCATTTAAGTTTACTAAGATTTGTCTGACCTTATCCGCTATATCTTTATCTGTGTGTCTACAGGAAGCAACCGGCCAATTCGGTATTGAAATAGTTGAGCCGATAATTTTAAGTTCATCCGGCTCTATTACTGTTTCTATTTTATATTCCCGTATCTTTTCGGCAGAGCCGGTTTTTTTCGGGAAACTATAGTCACATATTGCGCCCGCATCTACTTCTTTAACATAAACGGAAAAAGAGATTTCATCACAATCACCCCCGTAGATAACTTTGCCCAGATCGCCGGCGCCAATACCGTGTTCTTTCAGCAATACCACCGGGGCAAAATATTTCGCGGAACTATCCCTGGGACCAAACTTAATCCTTTTACCTTTCAAATCATCTATCTTGTCTATGCCGCTGTCCTTTCTGACAATGATTATCCCTTTATATGAAGCTCCGGATTTTGGCTTGCTGGCTGTGACAATCGCATAGATACCATATTTATCGGATAGTTTTATGTACCCATAAGGATCAATATAAACAAAGTCTATTTCATTTCTCGCTATTTTTCCCCTTAGTTCATCAGAGGACTTTGTTAAATACAATTTGAATTTCATTCCGGTGGCTTTTGAAAGAAACTTCAGTAACGGCTGTAATTCTCTATATGCCAAAGAGACATCATCACAGGGAATACAACCGACAATAAGCGTCTTTCCGGCTTTTATTTCTTTCTCCCCTGTTATAGTCTCTGCCTCTTTTCCCTCTGCCAAACCCAAATTAAACACTAAGCCCGTAACCACTGCGATAATTGAAATACTAACTAACTTTCTTAACATTGTGCGCCTCCATTAATACCAGATTATTCTTAACTACCTTAGCTCTTTGAAATCGGCCTTTTTGCGAAGAAATTGAGCAATTTTGGAAGTTGGTCGCTGGAGCGAGCAAAAAGAGCCTTTTCAAAAAACGTAATTTATATACTATCTTTTTTAAATATTTCCACTCCGCCACTTCTTGCTATAAAGGATTTGAGAGAACCGTCTCCAAAAGGGGAACATAGAGCTGATTCTCTATCGAATACTCAGTGCTGTTGCAAAAGCTAAAGTAACACTTTAAGTTTTGCTCGGTTCTCAATTTCAACCGGCCTGACAATCTTTGCGAAAAATATTTTTCAGATTCTCTCTGAGTGGTTGAATATATATGAGGCTGTCCGAGAATTGCTGATCGCCTCCTTGCTTCCTTGCTTGAATATTGTTATTTAAACAGAAGCACAATAATCCAGGGGAATCTCACCTATGAAGAATCGTCCGGCGGCCATCAATCTGATATGGCTCTTCATGATACTTTTGGCTACTGTCGTCGCCTCTTATAACGGGAGAATGGAGCAGATGCTCAATGCTTCGTTCGAATCCGCAAAAAGTTCCGTTAACCTGGCGATAGGGTTGATCGGTGTTATGGCGTTATGGCTCGGTCTTATGAAGGTGGCCGAAGCGGGCGGGCTCATGCGCCTTATCGCCCGTGCTATCCGCCCCGTGATGGTCCGTCTGTTTCCTGATGTCCCGGCCGAGCATCCTGCCATGTCCGCCATGATTATGAACATGGCCGCCAATGCCCTGGGACTTGGAAACGCCGCCACGCCAATGGGGATCAAGGCAATGATGGAGCTCGACCGGCTGAATCCGAATAAGGGGGAGGCGACCAATGCGATGTGTCTTTTTTTGGCGATCAATACTTCGAGCGTTACCCTCCTTCCGCTTGGCGTTATAGGCGTTCGCGCGTCTGCCTGCGCTGCGGAGCCTGCTTCCATCCTTATCACAACGCTTGTTGCAACGATCTGTTCAACAGCCGTGGCAATTGTCGCCTCAAAGGCGTTTGTCTATTTCAGCGGCCAGGAATCACTGGTGGAAACAGTATCGGCAAACCCGGGGGAGACAACACAGGATTCCGCAACAGTGCGCAATGGAGGAGAAGCGGTCAATGAAGAGCTTCAACCGCCTGGGCGGATCGGCAGGTGGGCGGCTATCTTGATGATCCTTGCCTTTGCAGGTGGGCTGATATACCGTATGATCAGCAGCAGTGACGGCGCTGCGCTGGGAAAGGAGATCCTTTCTTGTTGGCTGGTCCCCGTCATCATGTGCGGCCTTCTCTTGTTCGGTTATCTGCGGGGCGTCAAGGTTTATGAGGCTGCTACGGCAGGGGCAAAGGAGGGATTTCAAGTGGCCGTCAAGATCATCCCTTTTCTTGTGATGATCCTGGTTGCCATTGGGATGTTTCGGGCCTCGGGCGCTTTTGACCTTGTGGTATCAGCGCTCCAGCCGGTCACCTCAATGATCGGGATGCCGGCGGACGCCCTTCCCATGGCCTTGATGCGGCCCCTTTCCGGTTCCGGAGCATTTGGAATTATGAGTGAGGTTGTCAGTCATGACCCGAACAGCTTTTCCTCTTTTTTAGTCTCCACAATGCAAGGGTCCACAGAGACCACGTTTTACGTCCTGGCCGTCTACTTCGGAGCCATCGGGGTGGTCCGGAGTCGACACGCGGTGGGGGCAGCCCTTGTTGCGGATGCAACCGGGGTTATGGCGGCGCTGGTTATGTGCCACATGATGTTTTGAGTCTTTTGTTAGACAGGATTTACAGGATGGGACAGGATAAAAAAAATCTTGTAAATCCAGTTAATCCTGTCTAATTCAGTTTAAACTAAATCACTCCACTCATGGGATAATCCCTTGGAATG
>JAUVFC010000031.1 GCA_030594505.1 Desulfobacterales bacterium | reverse complement strand
AGGTCAATCTACGTTTGACTCATATGCCCAGAAGCTTATAGCTCAAAGAAAAAACAAAAAAGCTCCATGACTTAGGGGCAAATATACCCTTATCCTTTTGAAATGTCAATAAATCTTGGATTTCTCCCGGTTGTAACGATCTGGCTGTAACGAAACGAAACAATTTGCGGGAAAATGAGGGGGACAAGTGTGTAGAAGTTACACGACCCACGGCCGTGGCTCAAAGCTGATAGCTCAAAGCAGGAGTCGGGGGGGAATCTGTCAACGCATCACATCCTGCCTTACCTTGCGTCTTTATCCTTATTTCCTGTTTTCATGAAACCGTTTCACCTGGTACATGAATGCCTCCAGGCGAGTCATTGTGTTGGTTTGGGCCTGGCCGTCGTAGGCCATATTCAGAAACGGAATGTTGTCGTGTTCTTCCCTGCACCGTTTTAACAGTGCGTTCGTGATGGTGCCGGGCATACAGGTAAACGGCATGACATTGAGAACGCCCGCGGCCCCTTTTTGTATGAATTCGATAGTCTTTCCGACACTTAAGATTGCTTCTCCCCGGAAGGCGCGGTGCAGATATGGCCGCGCGTTCAGGACGATTTTTAGTATCTCCGGGTCCTTGGGATAATGTTTGCTTCCCATGAATGCGTCGCCGAGGCGATGTTCGTCTCTCTTTTGTATCCGGTCCGTCCAGAGCGTGCCCAAAAATGTTTTTAGACGACGGTGCTTCAGGCTTCGGTCCATGGCGATAAAGTTGATATAGAGGAGCCATTCGGCAATCGGAGGCATCCATACCTCCCCGCCCAGCGACTCTATCTTTCTGACAACATCTTCATTGGCAAAACGATTCGCGCGGGTATAGATCTCCCCCACAATCCCGACAACCGGTTTACGCGGAGCCCCGTTTGTTGAAACGCCGTTTGTTGAAACGCCGTCAAAAGATTTTCGGACCCTGATCAATGTCTGCCTCAGAGAACCCCTTCTCTCGATGGTGCTGCTCACCTCTTTGAGGGCGCGTTGATAGACCCGATCTGTCTCGCCGGGTTTGGTTTCATAGGGACGGCGCTTTCTCAACGCCTTTTCTAACAAGTCAATGGCGACAACCCCCTGCCAGGAAAGTCGTGCGAAATCTTTGTTCACCATGCCGAGTTCTCTATAAAGCGCTTCACTTTGAGTGGGGGCGTAGATCGGCACCTGGGGGTATCCGAGTTCGTTCAGCACGAGCCGATGGAACCTATGATACTGGCCGAACCGGCACGGGCCTGTGCCCGAGGGCATAAAAAAGGCGGACCTGTCCGGATCAAAGTCCGGCCGGTTTAAGCGCTTTGCCATATCTCCCGTTGTCAGGATACACGGATAACATTCCTTTCCGGAGGTGAGTTGACGCCCGAGACTGAGAGAGTCATCATCGGATTCCGGGAGTACCTCGGATTCGATCCCGCACGCCTTAAAGGCCGATGCAATGGAAAATGCCTGATCCGACATGGCAGGTATGAACACCTTGCGCGTGCCGGTCTTTTTAGCTCCCAGCGGGACGACATGGGCCCTGGTTTCTGCTTCGGGCGTATAGTGTTTCAAGCTGTCCAAAAATGCCTCAAGGCGGGTTATAGCACCTACGTCAGCGCTGTGCTCGTCTATTTCTATTTCCAGGTAAGGTTTTCCCTTGAGAGAATCTCTGAAGAAATGAGCGATGAAGGAGTCCGGTCCGCATCCGAAGTTGGTGATGTAGACAGCAAACAGACGCGGGTCTTCCCTGATCAATTCCGCGGCGCTCATAATCTTTTGGCCGAATTTCCAATAATGGCTTTTTACGTCCAATGACCCCCTGATTGCATCAAGTGGAAGAAAGTCCATGGGAACGGCCAGGGTATCCAGGTCCCTGAGTTTTTTGGGAAGGTTGAGATTGATCCCCGGGTCGTATCCGTTGTAAGGCCTGCTTACCACAACCATTGCCTTTTCCCCGGGCTTGAGCCCGGAAAGTACCTCTTCCCCGCGATGCCTTATCCTGCGATAGAACCTTTCCTGTGCCGCTTCGGCCTGTTCCGTGGCCCCGCGGATCTCGCCGGAAGGGACACCGAGCATATCTCCGAGCCGTTTGAGTCCGCGAAGAAGTTGCCCGTACCCACGTCCGAAATAGAGGACAGGCTGAATGACGTGGGCTCCCAATTCCTTGAAATTAATGGCAGAATGTACTGTATAAGGAAGTGTCTGCACATAAGGGCACAGATAGCTGAACTGAAAATCCCGGGATTGTTTTTTCAGGTCAACAATATGGGGAAGGAAGATTGTATCGATCCCTTTATCGATCAGATCAAGGATGTGACCATGTGCCACTTTGATCGGAAAACAGGTCTCAGCTACCATCCGCTCCACGCCCTTTCCGATCAGTCTTTTGTTGGTCTGTTCGGAGATGACGACGGAATATCCCAAAGATTCGAAAAAGGTGATCCAGAACGGCATCAGTTCAAGAAAGAACATTGTTCGGGGGATCCCTATGGTTCCTCGTTTTCCTGTCCTTAATACCTCCAAAAACGGTGTCTCAAGAAGCCATTGTTCCCGTTCCCTGAAAAGGTCCGGCATCCCCTCCCCTCTGGTCTTTTTCTCCCCCACTTCGTACCGTTCACATCGACTCCCGTAGAAAAGCGGCTTGCTCCCTTCAACCTTTACCTTCCGTATTTCACACCTGTTAGGGCAATGCCCGCACTCAAACGATTTAATCGTATACCCGGATTTGCTCAGTTCAAATCCTTTGAACGCGCTCTGTTTCCAATTTCGCTCTTTCATGGCAAGAAGCGCGGCCCCGATGGCGCCGGTTACGTCGCAATGTTCGGGAACTGTAATCGGTTTCCCCGTAACCTTTTCAAAGGCGGCCACGATACCCTGATTTTGGGCTGTGGCCCCTTGATAAAATATCCGGTTCCCGACCCGTCGGTCTTCCACCACACGGTTGAGGTAATTTTCCACGATCGAGTAGCTGAGACCGGCTACAAGATCCTCTTTTTCGCACCCCTGTTGTTGATAATGGACCAGGTCTGATTCCATAAAGACAGTACACCGTTCCCCAAGGCGCACCGGACGCTTTGAAGAAAGGGCAAGGTCCCCAAATTCTTCTTTAATAGAAATCCCCAGTTTTTCCGCCTGTTCTTCAAGGAAAGAGCCGGTCCCTGCCGCGCAGACCTTGTTCATCATAAAATCTACGATCACACCGTTATCGAGGCTGATATACTTGGAATCCTGACCCCCTATTTCAAAGATCGTGTCTGCCTCAGGATCTATATCCGCGGCCGCGGTTGCCTGGGCGGTAATCTCATTTCTTATGATGTCCGCTCCGATAAAGTCGCCGGTCAGGTATCTTCCCGATCCCGTGGTAGCCGCACCCATCACACGCACGCGCTCCGCCCACTTTTCGCCGATGATTGAAAGCCCCTTCTTTACCGCCTCCAGGGGACGGCCGGCGGTCATCAAATAGGCCTTTGCCACCAGGTTCTTTTGTGTATCCATCAACACAACATTGGTACTGATGGAACCGACGTCTAATCCAAGATAGACATCGAGGCGGGAGTCATCAGAAGTCATGGATACGGCATTGATTTTATCCCGGCTTTCATACTTTGGTTTTTTCTTTATCAACAGGGGAGGGAGGCGTTTTGCCTCCGAGGTATGAACGGCAATATACTCCTGAAGCCGTTCGATTCCTTTAAACGGCTTCCAACGTTTTTTATTTTCTATAGTTGTCAGCGCGGCCCCTACGGCGCCCATTGAAAAGAAAAACTCCGGTATGATCAGTTCGTCCGGAGAGAGCTTCAGGATCGATTCAAATGCCCTCCGGACTCCCATATTGGCCGCCACGCCACCCTGAAAAGAGACAGGAGGCCGTACTTTTTTCCCTTTTCCGATATTGCTCTTGAGGTTTCGCGCCATAGCAAAGCAGAGTCCGGCAATAATATCGTAGTCCGGAGTCGCCCCCTGCTGGAGGTGGATCATGTCGGTTTTTGCAAAGACGCTGCAACGGCCTGCAAGCCGTGGGGGTGTTTCGGATTTGAGGGCCAGGGAACTGAACTCTTCTATGGAATATCCGAGCCTGTGAGCCTGCTGGTCCAAAAAGGAGCCTGTGCCGGCCGCGCACATGGTGTTCATGGCAAAGTCATGTATCGCGAGTTCACCGCCGTCCTCCCGGCCTACCAATATCAACTTGGCGTCTTCGCCTCCCATCTCAATGATTGTCCTTGCTTCCGGGTGGCACCATTCGACCGCTTTGGCCTGAGCAATAATTTCATTGACAAAGATTCCACCCAATTGACGGGCGACCAGGGCCCCCCCGGTACCGGTAACAGAGCATGAAAGGATATTTTTGACGGGCACGGTTGAGAGAAGTCCGGAAAGAACCTTGACAGTCGCTTTGAGCGGTTCTCCTTTGGTTCGGGTATAATTATCGAAGATTACATTCTTTTTTGAGTCGAGGAGGACAGTGTTGACACTGACGGACCCTATGTCTATTCCGAGGTGTAATGGAGTGTCATGTAAAGTAGTCGCTCCCTTTTTCATGGATACCTCTCCCTGCTGCTGAAAAAAATGACAATATCTCAGATAAACATCATCTGATTTTCCTCAACTACAAAAAAATACTTCAATTCTAATTATGGTTTCGTAAAAAGTCCAAAATACCCCCTCTCCCTCGACGGGAGAGGGCTGGGGTTGTCCCCTCCCACCCCCGCAAGCGGAATCTTCGACAGGGGAGGGGAAATTTGATTTTTTACGAAATCATCAATTATGGCCGTTATTCTTTTAATTTATGCTATCGAATTGAAAAATATTGGTCAAGCTATTTTAGTATATTTTAGTATATAATGATAGATTACATGCGAGCGGGAGTCATAATTCTATATTCTATCCCACTAATTTGAGACCCTTGACTCTGTTTTTACCTTCTGATACCTTTCGCATTATATGGTCAGGAAATTGATGGAAGACAACTTGGCAGAAAATGCGGAAAATAGTGTCGTTAAGATTAGTTTTGACGACAACATATTGGTTCGAACTCTTTTTGGAGAGCACAACAAGCACCTTCACCTGATTGAACAGGCGGTTGACGCTAAGATACATACAAGAGGAACCGATATAGAGATAAAAGGGGATCAGATTGCGGTTGCACTGACCCGGAAAATCCTTAATGAACTCTATGGGCTTTTAGCTGAAGGGTATCCCCTTTATCCGACCGATATAGAGTTTGCCGTTCGTATCTTAAGCGCCAACGATCGGACTAAGTTAAAGGATATATTTTTGGATACGGTCTATATTCCTTCCAAGAAAAGACCGATTACTCCAAAAAGTCTGACCCAAAAAAAGTATATTGACGCCATTCGTTCTTTTGATATCGTGCTTGGTATCGGTCCTGCCGGTACCGGGAAGACATATCTCGCGATGGCGATGGCGGTATCTTGTCTGACCCAGGAAAAGGTGAGTCGTATTATTTTGGTCCGTCCTGCGGTGGAAGCGGGTGAGAGCCTCGGATTTTTGCCGGGAGATATATATGAGAAGGTGAACCCATACCTGAGACCTCTGTACGATGCACTCCACGACATGATGCACTTTGAAAAGGCAAGCCGTTTAATTCAACAAGGGGTGATTGAAGTGGCTCCCCTTGCATTTATGCGGGGCCGTACCCTGAACAACTCTTTTATCATTCTGGATGAGGCGCAGAACACCACTTCAGAACAGATGAAGATGTTTTTGACACGTTTGGGGTTTGGGTCCAGGGCGGTTATTACCGGTGATATTACTCAAACTGATCTTCCCAACGGGACAACATCAGGGCTTGTTGAGGCAAAAGATATCTTGCAGGAAGTCAAGGGGATCTGTTTCATAAATTTTTCCAAAAGAGATGTAGTTCGACACAAATTAGTCCGAGATATTATAAAGGCCTACGAAGACCTGGAGATAAGAAAAGAACGGTTGAGGAGTAAAAAATAATGGGACGCGATACAAAAAAGCAGAGAAAGATTGCTGAGTTGAGGTCTTTCTTAAAGTCGTTCACGGAGAAACATGGCCGGTGGCTGTTGCTTATCGGAATCAGTGTTCTCATTGCTCTGTTGCTTTTCCCCAGCCTTTTGGTCCCCGTCCATACTTATAAGGTGGGCGATATAGCAGAACGGGATATTAAATCACCAAAGGACTTTCTTATAAAAGATGAAGCCGCGACCGAAGAGAAACGGCAGGAAGCGGCCCGCTCTGTATTAATGGTGTATGATTTCGATGACACCCTTATAGGGAATTTAAGCGTTCGTATCAATAATGCCTTTCAACCGTTTCGAGACTTCTTTAAACAGACACGTCCGGGACAGTCAGACAAGACCCCCTCAGTTGCAGCCAATATACAGCGCCGACCAAACATATCTGTTCATGATCAGCTCTGGGAGGAGAAGAAAAACTTTGAGAGGATCCTTGAAATAGTGGTCAGTGATGAGGCTTATACTATTATCGAAAGGAATAAATTTTCCAAGACGATGGAAAATTTAATCGTTACGTTCTTGCGCGGCGTTCTACACAAGGGCGTGGTCGCCGATGGGGGATTTTTGGGGGGGCAAGATACGGGGATAACGCTTCGCAGGATTGGATCAAAGGTGGAAACCATTGTCCAGGACATCCAGAAATTTTATAGTCTCCGTCAGGCTCGAAAAGTCATAAAAACAACCGCAAATGCGCAACTTGAAAAGTTTAGCTCTCCTCTTCAGAGTGTTATTGCGGATCTCGCTCAAAAATTACTGCAACCTAATATAACGTTGAATAAAAACGAAACAGAAGAACGGAAACAAGCAGCGATAGAAGAGGTGAACGAGGTCTTTTTTCAGATAAAAAAAGGAGAGATGCTTTTGAGGGAGGGAGAAAGGGTACAATCTTCTCATATTCTCAAATTAGAAGCATTGAAGTCGGAGGTCAGCAAAAAACACCTGTTAAGCACGGTTCTCGGGCTCATCCTTCTCTTTGGAGTCGTATTAAACGTGCTGTTTGTAACCCACTTAAAAAGAGAAGAAAAATTATTCAAGACAAACAAGGTTCTCCTTTTTTTATGTGTTATGCTCGTGGGGTCATTCCTCTTGAACGAAATTGCTGTTTCGTTAGCAGAGGCGGTAAGACAAAACATTGCTTATTCCATTCAGGGGTCTTCTCTTTTTTTCGCGGTGCCCGTTGCAGCAGGAGCTATGACTGTCTGCTTGTTCATGGGGATGAATGTAGCGGTTCCGTTTGCGCTGGTCATGGCGTTTTTTACGGCGTTTTTATTCGAGAATCGATTTGAATTTTTTATCTATTTTCTTTTAAACGGCATAATAGGAGCTTATTGGACAAGAAGCTGCAAAGAACGCGGCGTTCTCATAAAGGCCGGTTTAAAAGTAGGAGTGATAAATATAGTTATTATTTCAGCACTCAATATGTATCAAGGCTCTTTTTTTACCTTTAACCTCATGCAAGATTGGGTTTGCGGGTTCTTCGGGGGGATAGTAGCCGGTATAATAACCGCCGGGATTACGCCCCTGCTGGAGATGGCTTTTGATTACACCACAGATATCAAACTGTTAGAGCTGGCCAACCTGGACCGTCCCATACTCCGTAAGCTCATGCTGGAAGCGCCGGGGACGTATCATCACTCCGTTATCGTAGGGAATATGGTGGAGGCCGCAGCAGACTCAATCAGCGCTAATCCGCTCCTGGCAAAGGTCATTGGTTATTATCATGATATAGGGAAGATTTCCAAGCCGCTCTATTTTATCGAGAATCAGTTGGGAGCTGAAAACAGGCATGACAAACTCGCTCCTTCCATGTCGAGCCTTATTCTAATCGCCCATGTAAAGGAAGGGGTGGAAATGGCCAAAAAATACAGGTTGGGGCAAGCGATTACTGATGCCATTCAACAGCATCATGGTACCAGCCTAATCAGTTTTTTCTATGAAAAGGCAAAGAACATGAAGGGAGAAGATGCTGTTATTATTGATGACTTCAGATATATCGGCCCCAAGCCCCAAACCAAGGAAGCAGCGCTGGTTTTGCTGGCAGACGTTGTTGAAGCAGCATCCCGCAGCCTTGAGAATCCGATACCGGCCCGGATAAAGGGCATGCTCCAAAAAATGATCAACAAGGTTTTCCTGGATGGCCAGTTGGATAATTGTGACCTCACACTAAAAGATCTTCATGAGATCGCTAAGAGCTTTAACAAAACACTGGCCGGAATTTATCACCACCGTGTGGAATATCCGGGAATACAGAGCGATGTCGGAAAGAGACAAAATGGAGATTCTGGTAGACAACAGGCAAAATCTGCCGATAGCCAAGGAGAGGATAAGGAAGAAGACAGAGAGTATCTTAAGCGCCTTGGAATGTCCTGATGGAGAACTGTCGATCCTGCTGGTAAATGATTCCGGAATAGCAGAGTTGAATAAAGCCTATCTTGGGAGATCGGGTCCTACCAATGTAATTGCCTTTCCAATGCAGGAAGGGCAATTTGACAATATCAATTCGTATCTTCTCGGAGACGTGGTTATATCTATGGAAACCGCGGACAGGGAGAGTAAGATCGGAGGGATGACGACCGGGGAACGATTTGATGAACTTTTAATACACGGTATCTTGCATCTTTTTGGTTTTGACCATGAAGGTACGGCTGAAGAGGCTGAAAGAATGGAGGCAAAGGAGAGGGAGTTGAAGAAATTGTTACGAGCTGCTTTTTAGTTGAGCTAACGTTAGGAAGGAGTTTCACTTATGGCTGGTTTGGCGGTTAATGTTGATCATGTTGCTACCCTGAGAGAGGCGCGAAAAACTACGTACCCGGATCCTGTGGCGGCCGCTGCATTAGTGGAATTGGCCGGTGCGGATGGCGTGGTGATCCATTTAAGAGAAGATAGGCGACACATAAAGGATCGGGATGTTCGTATCATCCGGCAGACAGTTCAAACCAGGTTAATCCTGGAGATGGCCGCGACCAATGAGATGGTGGCCATTGCCCTTGAAATTAGGCCGGACCTGGTGACATTGGTGCCTGAAAAACGCGAGGAATTAACTACCGAGGGAGGGCTGGATCTCGTGACACATCGGGATCATATTGAAGACGCGATAAGCTCTCTTCATCAGGGAGGAATCCCGGTCAGCCTTTTCCTGGACCCTGATCGCGATCAGATAAAGATAGCCCATAAAATTAATGCGGATAAGGTGGAGATTCATACAGGGACATTTTGTGATGCTAAAAGCCCGCAACAGCGGGAAGAGACTTTTCAGCAAATAGTTGATAGCGCAAAAATGGCCTCCAAGCTCAAAATGGGGGCCAATGCCGGTCATGGTCTCGACTATAAAACGATTAAGGCATTTAAAGGTGTCAGCGGAATCGAGGAATTCAGTATAGGGCACAGTATCATTGCCAGGGCGCTTATGGTAGGGATAGATCGGGCGGTGCGGGAGATGATTGCGTTGATCAAGGAGCTATAACCACATACTCATCATTGTGGACAAGACAGATACTGTTTCTTGTCATCTTGGCCCGGTACATGGCCCTGTCCGCAAGTTTTATGTATTCATCCAGCGTTGTGAACTTGTTGGATATTGAAGCGATCCCTATACTTGCCGTCACATTTTTCAGTGCGTTTATCTTTTCTCCGTGCCTGCCGACGACATCCATTTCAAGCTGGGCAATGCCCGCGCAAATCCCTTTTGCCAATTCGGTTGCTTCTTTTTGTTCTATCTTTGGGATAAAGGCTTCATATTCATCGCCGCCATATCGAGCTACCAATCCTTCTCTCCCATATCTATCAAAAATGTATGAGCCGAGAAAGTGTGCCACCAGGACAATTGCTCTGCTCCCCGTGCGATGCCCAAAGATGTCGTTGACCTCCTTGAAGGAGTCTAAATCTATGAAATAGAGATACCCTTTTTTCTTTTTTGTTTTTAGATAGTCGAGCTTGTCTTCAAGGCGGGATTCAAAGTATTTTTGAGTATATAGTCCCGTGAGAGAATCTTTTCTGAATTCTATAGCCCGGACAATATTATTGACAATATAATGTTTGCAAAAGTATTTGACAAGCTCAAGGTCCCGTTTTGAGTAGGCGCCTTTCCCTTTTTTATTGATTAGTTGAAGGACACCCATGGTCTTATTATCGAGGATTATGGGGACGGCAAGGATGCTGTCTGAAATCAGGCCGAGCTCACGGCTGTAGACCGGGTCAAAAAACGGATTATTAGTGACATCGTTAACCAGCAGGCTCTCGCCGGTTCTATAGACATGTCCTACTATCCCTTTGTTAGCGCTGATAGAACGTCCAACCAGGCATTCTGCCTTATCACCAAAGCACGCCGTAAAAATGAGTTTCATTTTATCGTAATCAGGATTTCCGTTTTCGTCATAAGCACGTGTTTCCGGATCATCTATGTAGATCGTCCCACTACGGGAAGGGGCGACAAATTTATTGGCAAACACAAGAAATTCTTTGATGATTCCACTAAAACTGAATGCCGGTTGAGATGTTTTCCTTTTACGTTTGCGTCGATCTAAGATTTCATCGATCAGCTTACCTTCTATACAGAAAATTTCTCGCATATAGACACCTTGCTATTGCCACGGATGTTGTTCTTAAGATATTACCTGACTGAATTATTAATTATCACAATCAATTGGCCTGTGCAAGGCCGCATTAGCCCGGTGTTCCGAGAATATTAAATCTTCAAATCTTTTCTTGTATTGACATATAGTTACAATTTTAGTTATCATTATTAATTATTTCAAAATATTAGGTAATGGAATATCATAGCTTATGATTTACGGAATCGGCGTTGATATAGTAAAGGTTTCACGTATCAGGAATGCCATGGATCGGTGGGGCGACCGCTTTCTCGATCGGCTCTTTACAGACATTGAAAAGGAGTACTGCCGGGAGAGAGAAGATTCTGCTGCTCGGTATGCGCTCCGTTTTGCAGCAAAGGAGGCCCTGTCAAAGGCCTTGGGAGTGGGGATGCGTAGCGGAGTCCATTGTAAACAGATTGAGGTTGTTAATGAACCCTCGGGGAAGCCGTCACTCCGGGTTTATGGAAAAGCAAAATCCGTCTGCGATGAGATAGGTATACAAAACAGTTTCTTGAGCCTGTCGGATGACGGGGGGTATGCGGTGGCGATGGTTGTGTTGGAAATTTAACCTTGTTAATTAATCAGCTTAAACCATTACCGTCAGGTTAAAAACTGCATAACGACAGCTTCTTAGAAGAATCACCTGGTTTTGTTTTGTATTTTAGTTTCTCCTTGTACCAGGGCAAAAGGAGTTGAAATCACGTTTGACATTTTGTGCTTATATAACATATTGTATTATAATAAATTCATCGGCAGAGGATGGAAAATGGAAGTGGTAATGATTTCCCCGAAATATTAAGTATTGATACCCCGAAAAATTAGAGAATCCCTTTCTCATCCGTATCCTGTTGAACAAGTCTTATCTAATGGAACCTGGGAGGTGACACTTATGAACAGAGTATTTAATGTAATACTTGAGCGTGATTCAGAAGGATATTTTGTTGCAACAGTTCCTGAGTTAAGGGGGTGCCATACTCAGGCAAAATCCCTTGATACACTT
>JAUVFC010000111.1 GCA_030594505.1 Desulfobacterales bacterium | reverse complement strand
GGTTTCGTAAAAAGTCTTTGATGAGCTTATCTTGGTCTCTTTTTCATAGAGGTTCTTAGTGAAGCGAAGCGTAAAAATTGCAAACTGTTTGAGGGCGTTAGCCCGAGTTTTTGCAATTTAGCGAAGCGAGCTTAGAACCTCTGGAAAGAGACCAATCAAGCGAATTGAAGACTTTTTACGAAACCATCAAACTTAAAATTACAGCCTATGTGTGAGAAGTTTCTAAAATATAAACCGTCTTTACCTAAAAGGATTGTGCCGGTTATAATCCTTTTTCTGCTGTTCTGTCCTTTGCCTGCTGATAAAGACTCTGTGCTGGCGCAAGCTGCTAAAAGGCAAAAAATCAATGTGCTGCATGTAATTCTTGAGGATTACGATGGCGTGAGGCTGTCTCATCCTGCCAGGTTGTTTTACGATCCGTTCAGGCGGGAGACATATGTGGTTGATTCCGGGAATAACAGGATATTGATATATGCGCACGATTTTTTCCCTTTAATGTCTATCGATAAAACCGACGGCATTGAATTTCCGATAGAACCGGCTCTTGATTCAAAGGGGAATTTGTTTGTGACGCAATCACCCACCAAAAAGTATCCAAGCGGAAGATTATCAGTATTTAACGCCAGTTTTAGATGGAAGCGGGATATCCTCTTTGAAGGTTTCGAGGGAGCGGACGGGTTTGTCCCCTGCCATGTTGCCGTCAGCAAAAATGACTTTTTATATCTCACCGGCAGGGGATATCCAGGAGTGGTGATTTTGGACAAAGACGGCAAATTTTCACATACCCTGTCTCCTGTTGACTCATTTGCGGGTTCAACCATAAAGGCGAAAATATCCGATGTGGAGATCGATGACCTCGGCAATATATATCTCTTAAGCGAGGAAGTCGGGCGGGTTTATGTCTATAACGCGCAAGAAAAGTTCCTGTTGAAATTTGGTCAAAAAGGGGGGGGCGCCGGTAAGTTCAGCCGTCCGAGAGGACTGACCGTGGACAGCCGTAATAAGCGAATTTATGTCGTGGACTATATGCGGCATACTGTTTCGGTTTATTCCCTGAAAGGAAAGTTTTTGTTTGATTTTGGCGGTCTTGGTTGGTCAAAAGGCTGGCTGCAGTTCCCCAGTGACATATGCGTGGACGGTGAGGGGAATGTGCTTGTCGCAGATACATTTAACAACAGGGTTCAGGCCTTCAAGATAGTTCCACTTAAGTAGTTGAGTAGTCGACCACTTAACAAAATGGGATGGATATGATGAAAAGATTTGTGTTACTGATTCTTACAGCGCTTTCGATGAGTTTCTTCGTCTCGTGCGTATACAACTCCGGTGTAAAGGAGCCCATATACTCTGATGCCGGCCAGGTCTTTGTTTACCTTTCCTGTTATAATGAACCCTCTTTAGACATTACCTTTACTATCTCCGGCATGAGTTTCATGGACAAGAACGGCACATGGTATGATGTTAATCCGGAACCCCTGGTGATCAACTCCAAAAAACTTTCATGTTCTCAGATAAAACTAAAAGAGTTCTATCTTCCGGCGGGAAAATACGAGCGATTAAAATGGACAATTTCTGAGGCGAGTTATAACCGCGGCAATAAAAAGTTCAGCCTCGCTCTTCCTGAAACGGCTCATAATCGTGGCAATGGCGAGTTGTTCCTGGATATAGATTTTAACGTTTTTTATCGTGAGAGTTTGTGCCTGTTTGTCGAATGGGACGCGGATAATTCCATCGCGGATAACTATCTTTTTAAACCAGTGCTTACCGTAAAACCGCAACAGCTGGAAATAAAAAATATCCTGGCCTATATTTCCAACGAGGATTCTGATTGTGTTACAGTAATAGATAGACAGGAGGACTCGGTAGTAGGAACAATCGCTGTGGGGGAAGCGCCAAGGGGTATTGCCGCAAGCAGTGACGGGACTGAGATCTATGTGGCCAACTCCGGATCAAACAGTATTTCCGTAATTGATACATCGGTAAACAGAGTAATCGATACAATCGATAATTTTGGATATGCCCCTGAAGAATTTGCTTTGTCCTGGGATGGCAATACCCTGTATGTGACCAATCCTGATTCGAATAATGTATCGGCAATAGATGTTGCCTCTAATCTGGTAATTGATCGAATAGACGTGGGGAAAAATCCCACCGGAATTGTGGCGGATAAGGACCGGCGAAAGCTTTATGTTTCAAACACCGATTCGCTTACTATATCCGTCATTGATATGGACACTCGATCGGTTGAGAGAACTTTGACCGTGAGTTCAAACCCTCGCTATCTCGCGCTTTGCGATGACCGTTTATACGTGGCGAATGAAAGGGTAAATGACATCTACGTCATTGAAATTCCAGCTTATACTATCAAAACGATAAATGTCGGATTCAGACCTCAATGGCTGGTTTGCGGTCTGACAAACAGAGTGTATGCTGCGAGCGCCACTGACAATGAAGTTTCTTTTTTGCATACCACGTTAAATATGGTTACCCGGAGCATACCTGTGGGGGACTCACCGGCAGGCATGGGTGTTGATGCGATACGAAGGAAGCTTTATGTGGTAAACAACCTGTCAGGGGATGTGTCTGTAATAGATGTGACGGGAGAGAGAGTGAAAAAAACGATTCCGGTGGGCGAAAGACCTCATGGAATAGCGCTTATTGCGGAATAAGAAATTCATAACAATATTAGCGCTTTGAAAATTTTGCTATTTTCGTTGAAAGAGTCAAATATTGCCGAGTCGAGTCCCGCGTGCCGCGGGATTCGATATTCTGCGGTTCAAAACAGGTTCTCAAGGTTGAGTTTTTTCAAAAAGCTAAAGTGTTACGAAAGGTTTAATTTCGCGTTGTGATTAAATGGTTGATAGTTATTTTCATGTTGATAGTGACTTTGCTTCAAAGCGCTTATGCCGCCGATGAGATAAGCGGCAGCGCTCAGATTATCTGGCGATCAGGTTCGGAGACAACGGAAAACAAAAAGGAAAAATTGCGGAGTCTTAATCAGACGTATAATCTTGGTTTAAGAAAAGACATTACGTCCAAAATCAATTTTAGCGCTGACGTGGGCGTCAATGCCACTGAAACCGAAGAAACCGGAACCGACGAACAAAAAACGACCCGCCTGTTCCCCAGATTTCGGCTTAATATAACGAATGATTACTTTGACGCAAACGGGGGATATCAACTTAATGAGCGAGGACTTGATGTTCTTGGGATGACCTCGGATGAATCCCGTCTTACCACCGAAAACTGGAATGCCAACTTCATTACAAGATCTGTAAAATACCCGAAGCTTCAATTCCGTTACGACGAAAACAGGACCTACGACTACGAATTGCCTCACGAGACAGATACCCGTTCTGAAATTTATGAAGCAACCGCTGATTATACTTATAAATTTTTAAATTTTACAGCAAGGCGTTCCGAAAATGAAATTGAGAATTTTGTGCAAGATAAAGAGAGTACTGAAACTGCCACGACCAGTGAAGGAAGGGTAGAGTTCAGGAAGTCTTTTTGGGGCAACAGGATCACAAGTTCGGGAAATTACAGGTGGACAGAGCAGGAAACGGAACGTGTCGCGATAGGGGCGGAGGCACGGTTTTTAGACGAAAGGGACAGGTGGGCGGGTCTTTACGTTTTGACGGGCACAGGGGCGTTGGATGATACGCCGGCGCTGATAGACGGCAATATAGCGGCCGGCGCTGGAATCGATATCGGATCAAGCGGCGACACCGACCAGAATATCGGCGCGGAATTAGTTAGAACCGAGGAGGTGGAAGAGATATGGATTTACACGGAACAGAAGTACACTGATAATACAAATACCCCCGTTCAATGGGATGTCTATTTGTCCGACGATGATAATGTGACGTGGGATTTAATAGAAACAAATGCAACCTCCGAGTACATCCAGGAGGAGCAACGATTTAAGATATCATTTACACCAACCTCAGCGAAGTTTTTTAAGGTAGTCAATACCACTAAGGCAAGTTTCATCAATCTGTATGTTACGGAAATTAAATTGTTCGGCACCACAATCGAGCCGGTATCTACACACACCAGGGAAAATATTATTTTTGACGCCGGAATCAGACCGGTGGATTGGATGCGCGTTACATACAATTTTACCCAGGACAAAAGCGAGACCGACCCGGATTCGCGCACAACAAGGCTGACTGCCCATAATATCAGCGCGCGCGCGGATGCGGATCTGCACAAATATTTAAAGGCCTGGGCGCAATATCAGAAGAGGTTGGAATATGATGATACGGAAAGTGACAGAAGGTCCACGGATACGTATTCCCTCCATTTTGACTCCTCTCCCCTTGAGACGCTTAATTCAAGCCTTTCCATTAATCATTCGGCGCCCAAGAAAGGATCTGTAACACAGTCGAGAACCACCTCTTCACTCCTTCACATCGCCGCTGAATTGCGGGAGGGAGTTGACTTGAGCGTGGACGGAAATCTTAATTATACGGAAAACCTCGTGACTCCCACGGAAACGTTTATAAGAACCGTTAATTCGGATCTTCGTTTGAAGCTGACCAGAGCATTGACAACTGAAATTAAGTATACTACAGATTGGACAACTACCTGCGATAGCGATAATATTGAAACGTCCGCACGGAATTCCACTGTGAGGACGGATCTCTACTATCGCCCGGTTCGCAGTTTTTATTTCAGATGGTCT
Source organism: Desulfobacterales bacterium (assembly GCA_030594505.1). Classification (GTDB taxonomy): domain Bacteria; phylum Desulfobacterota; class Desulfobacteria; order Desulfobacterales. The sequence continues at coordinate 1,420 of JAUVFC010000111.1, read as the reverse complement.
TATGAACTCCAGAGAAGCAGCGGGGGAGAAGAATCTACTGTTAATCAATATAATATTAACTGGGTTATGACCGAAAAGCTGCGGCTTAACATGGACTACAGGATAGATAGAAATTCTGAGGTTAAAACAATATATTCTGCTGATTTGGCGTGGAATCTAAGCAAGGTATTTGTCCTCAGGTGTGAATATGACCGGAGTCGCCGGGAGGCCGATACTCTTACAAAGACCCAGACGTTTACAACTATTTTGTCTGCAAGGTTTTAATGAAATCAGGAAGGATAAGAGCATGGCGAAACATAAAAACATTGCAAGCGGCAAAAGCGCGATACATTACATAGGGATAGGGATTTTCGGTTGTTTTGTCATTACCCTGTTTTTTCTTTCGGGTTGCAGGGGGCCCATGAGCTATATTCATCCTACGGCTGATTTTACTCATATCAAGAGAGTGGCTATTGTGCCTGTTATTAACCTTACAAGGGATAAATTCGCCTCCGGCAGAGTGATGAATGTTGTAGCTACTGAAATACTGAGACGCGGCGTATTTGATGTGATTGAGTTCGGAGAAGTGGCAAAAGTTTTACGGGAGGAAGGACTGAAAGAGGATAAGCTGGTAAGCAAACACGTTGCGGCAAGGGCTGGAAAGCGTCTTAACATACAGGCAATGGTCATCGGTTCCGTCATGGAATACGGAGTTTCACGTATTGGCGGCAGTTCTATTCCGGAAGTTTCTATTTCCCTGAAATTGCTGGATGTAAACTCATATACTATCCTATGGGAAGCAACTCACAGCGTAAAAGGCACGAACATTCTTGACCAGTTGTTCGGCATACGCAAGGAGAGCCCTGAAGATCTGTGCAGAGAGGTGGTCGAAGAGATATTTGATACGCTTTTCGGGTAATGTTTTTTAACTTATGAAGGGATATTTTATTATGGGGCAAAATTGAACATTTTGAAACCGGCTCTAATATGTATTTTTCTGTTTGCCTTTTCCGCGCAGACATCCAGGGCTGAAGACACCGGGGGAATAACAACAATTGCTGTTCTGCCCTTTGATAATCTTTCAGGTGAAGATATCTCTTTTGACTTTACCCGGGCGCTTTATGATTATCTTAAGAGAGAAAAAGTCGAGGTAATTCCTCAAGACGTATTAGAGCAGTTTTTTATCAGGAGAAGGATTCGCCGGATCAGCTCGATTAGCCGGGCAATTGTACGGGAATTGAGGGAGGCCGCAGGGGTGGATGTTTTAATCACAGGCTCTGTTAACGCACTGTCAGGAGGGGACAACCCCGAGGTTGACGTGAGCGTCCAGATGGTGAATACTGTTGATTCGTCCATAATCTGGATGAATTCGGTTTCGTTGTCAGGAGATGATTTTGCGACATTTCTCGGTATTGGGAAGATAAGATCCCTAAAAAGACTG
>JAUVFC010000193.1 GCA_030594505.1 Desulfobacterales bacterium | reverse complement strand
ACATGGGTTGCGTGTTTCGTATTAAACAGTGAAAGTTGAGAAGAATCTTAACTCGTAACCCGTAACTCGCAACGAATTTTCCTTATTCCATCATCCCATTACTCCATAACTCCAGTACTCCATCAATCCAGTTTTTTAATCTTTTACCACCGCCTGATAGATCAGGGGGATCACGTCTGAAAAAGTAACCACGCCTAAAAAAAATCCGCTATCGCGCCACTTAGCAGAGCCTTCCCTTACAACAGGAAAGGTGTATGTCCCTGTTTTTACCATTTTCTTGGCAATAGCCACGATAGGATCCGAAGGCGCCACAGTAACAGGTCTTTGATCCATATATCGATCCACTGTCCCTTGTGTGTCCATGAGGCTCGCAAAGGTACATGCTTCGACGATATCGAGGATGTCACGTTTGTACATGAAATAGACCTTCAGAAGGTCTACCGCGTATGCCATTCCCAGTAACCGCCCATTTTTGACAATGGGAACACCCTTGAAGTTTTTGTCCCTGAATATCTTGAGCACATTTTCAAGTTTCTCTTCAGGCCCCACGGTAATCACCTCGGTAACCATGACATCGGCGACCACGAGATGGCCGAGTTCTTTTAGCAGTTCTATGTCAACCATTTTGGTCCCCCGAAAAATTGATGTCCATCTCTGTAGAATCTTTAACTATTACTAATAAAGAATATAAGTGATACGCGTGGTCGTCAACTATAAACTATCAACACAATCACCTTGATCTATCTTTCAAAAAATGATACCCCCAAAAACATGATCACCATTATTGACTATAAGGCCGGGAATCTTACCAGTGTGGTGCGCGCGGTGAATCATCTCGGATTTGAATGCCGGGTGACGCGCAACGTGGAGGATATTCTATCCGCTGAACGGGTCATCTTCCCCGGAGTCGGGTCAGCCGGACAGGCCATGGAAGACCTTGAGAATACCGGACTCGGCCAAACCATAAAAGAATTTTATGCATCAGGCCGCCCATTTTTGGGAATCTGCCTCGGGACTCAGATCATTTTGGAAAAGAGCGAAGAATTTAACACTACCTGCCTCGGTCTGGTACGCGGCGAGGTAAAACGGTTCCCTGAGCCGCTCCTTTCCGATACCGGCGAGCGGCTTAAGGTCCCCCATATGGGGTGGAACCGGGTCGGACTCAAGAAACCGCACCCTGTGTTGAAAGGGATCACCCCGGAAAGCGAATTCTATTTTGTCCATTCCTATTATCCGGCGCCCGCATCCGATGATAACGTCATCGGAACAACAGCCCACGGAATAAGCTTCACGAGCATACTTGGACGTGACAACATGATCGCGGCACAGTTTCACCCGGAAAAGAGCGGTCGCCCAGGCTTGGCCATTTTGAAAAATTTCTGTCTTTGGGATGGAAAAGATGCTGAGTAAGCGCATTATCCCCTGTCTGGATGTCAGGGAAGGAAAAACCACAAAGGGAATAAAATTTAAGGAGAACGTCGACATCGGCGATCCCGTGGATATGGCAAAGCACTACTACGATGCGGGCGCTGATGAGATCGTGTTCTATGATATTACCGCTTCTCATGAAAAACGGAATATCATGATCGACGTGGTTCGCCGGGTGGCCGAAACCATCTTTATCCCCTTCTCAGTAGGTGGGGGTATCAGGACAGTCGAGGACATGAGGGAAGTCCTGCTGGCCGGCGCGGAAAAGATCAGCGTGAACTCTGCCGCTGTAAAGAATCCTCAGATCATAGCAGAGGGGGCCCGCGCGTTCGGAAGCCAGTGCATCGTGCTCGGGATGGACGTAAAACAGGTTGAAAAAACAGAGGGAATTCCTACCGGCTACGAAATCGTCATCAACGGAGGCCGCACCCATATGGGGATCGACGCCCTTGCCTGGGCGCTCAAGGCCCAGGAACTCGGCGCAGGCGAAATCTGCCTCAACTCCATCGATGCGGATGGAACAAAAGAGGGATATGAGATGACCCTGACCCGGATGATCTCAGAGCACGTGTCCATTCCCGTGATTGCCTCAGGAGGCGCAGGTACTCCGGAACATATCTGTGATGTCCTTACAGAGGGAAAGGCAGACGCCGGTCTGATCGCCTCCATGGTTCACTACGGCACATATACCATTAAGGCAATTAAAGACTTTCTTCATGAGCGTGGTGTCAAGATGAGAAATGTGTGGTAGAATTAGAGTGTGTAATTCACAATTCCTTAATCCCTAAATTCCATAATTCTATTTTACTATGGATTCTCTCCTCCTCACTACCGAGTCCCATCCGCTTCTTGCTATCGGCCTTCTTTTGCTCTGCGGCTACCTTGGAGGACGGCTTGCAAACCGGATCAAATTTCCCCGGATCAGCGGATATATCGTGGCCGGACTTCTCCTGAGTTCGTCCGTGACCGGAATCATTCCCCTGGACCTGGTCGAAGATAACTTATTCATTATTATCGATATTGCGCTTTCAATTATCGCCTATGCCATTGGCGGGAGCTTAAGCGTCTCCAAGCTGAAGCGGCTCGGCAAAAGCATACTCTGGATAAACTTTACCCAGGCTTTTGGGGCGCTCATCTTAAGCTTCACACTTGTTCTCGTGCTAAGTCCTTTTATTATAGGTTCAAAGATAGCAGGCGTTGATCTTTTAACCGGTTATCTTCCCCTATCATTGATAATCGGGGCCATTTCCGTGGCTACCGCGCCGGCGGCAATACTTGCCATAGTGCACGAATACGGGGCAAAAGGCCCTCTCACTACCACGCTCCTCGGTATAGTAGCGCTCGATGACGCCACTGCAATTATTATGTATGCCTTTGCCGCTACTGCAGTCAGTGTACTGACCGGTGTAAACAGCGCTTCGCCTTTAGCAATGGTAGGCGAACCGATAGCGGAAATTCTCGGAGCCCTGTTGATCGGCGTCATCTTCGGCTTCATCCTTGTACGCACGGTTCCGTGGATCAAGCAAAGAGAGTCATTGCTGGTTGTTATCCTGGGAACTATCTTCCTTTGCACCGGAATTTCGATGGAATTGGGATTATCTCCGCTTCTCACCAACATGACGGTCGGTTTTTTCACCGTAAACATGGACAAACACAGCCATGACCTTTTTGATACCTTAGAGAATATCGAAGAACCGATATTTGCGCTTTTCTTTACCGTAGCCGGCGCACATTTTGACTTAAAGGTTCTCAAGCTGGCAGGTCTTATATCCCTGGTAATCGTTTTCGGCCGTTTCCTCGGGAAACTTCTCGGTACTCGATTGGGGGCAAACCTGTCTCACGCCCCAACGGTAGTTAAGAAATATCTCGGTCTCAGTCTTCTCCCCAAGGCCGGCGTAACGATCGGGCTGGCCTTTATGGCCAGGCCTCTTTTTAAGGACGCGTTTCTTTATGACATTATGATAAACGCTGTATTGGGATCGGTCATCATCAATGAACTTATCGCTCCGCCGCTTGTAAAATATGCTCCTTTAAAGGCGGGAGAAGTGCACACATGAAGATACGCGAGATCCTTCAATTAATAAACACACGGGCGATACCTATTGTCCGGGAGGACGATCACATCGATGACGTGGTGGAAAAGATATCCGAACACCCCTGTACCCGCCTGATCTATGTGGTAGATGAGCAGGGAGTATTAAAGGGGACCATATCATTAGGTATGCTTTTGCGGCACATCTTTCCCCACACCTACGAACCCAGGGTCCACGCCCACTCTGTTATCGCCATGATTACCTCTGAAACGGCAGGGCACCTGATGAAAAAGGGAGTGGTAACCGCCGATGTCGAAGATGATGTCAAAGAGGTAATGAAACGTATGGTAAGGGCGGAGGTCAAAGAGATTGCCGTTGTCGATGAGGGAAAAAAGATTATTGGTAATGTTACGGTGATTGATCTGTTGAAGTTTTGCAGGAAGAGATGAGAAAGGATTTATATGCACGCAAAAGAACGACTGATATTCCCACTCGATGTTCCTGACAGAAAAGAGGCTGAAAAATATATAAAACTTCTCAGTAACTCTGTCGGATTTTTCAAGGTGGGGCTGGAGCTTTTTGTTGCCGAAGGCCCGGATATCTTAAAAATGATCTCCGAGCTTTCCGGTGCAAGGATCTTCCTCGACCTGAAGTT
>JAUVFC010000032.1 GCA_030594505.1 Desulfobacterales bacterium | reverse complement strand
GACAAAATGGAATACGCCAATAGCCTGAAGCTCGGCATATCCTTGCCGTTTTTCATGGTTGACCCTTCAATGACCGTTACCTACCTGAATGAGGCTGGATCGAAATTATGCGGATATTCCAGAGAAGAGGTTGAAGGAAAAATGAAATGCCGGGATGTCTTTAAAAGCAATATGTGCCGCGATGGTTGTGTAATGAAAAGGTGTCTGGAAACAGGGGAGTCCGCGGAAGATATTATACTCCAAATTACCAGCCGTGAAGGAAAAGAGATCCCTGTTCTCGCCAGTGTTGCGGCGCTCAGAGATTCTACCGGAAAGATTCTGGGAGGATTTGAGATATGGCGGGATATCACCAAAGATTTGGAAGCGGAAAGGTTGTTGAAAGAGGCAGCGGAAAAAGAAGAATACCAGCGAAGATACTTAGAGAGAAGGGTTGACTCCTTTCTCAGGACCCTGGACAAGGCGGCAGCGGGTGACTTATCACAACAGGCTGAAACAATAGAAAAAAACGATGTCATGGATAAACTCGCCAACAAGACAAACGAAATGTTCAAACATATTGGCGGCTTGATCAGTCAGGCAAAAATCACGGCAACCGCGGTTGCTCAGATGTCAAAGCAGATCTCATCCGGGAACCAGGATCTCGCTCTAAGAACTCAGCAACAGGCCGCGACTGTTGAAGAGACCGGCGCTACTCTTCAGCAGATATCAACCAATGTCACTTCCAACGCCTCCAGCGCTCTAAAAGCGGACAACCTCGCAAAAGAGGCTGTATCTCTCGCACGCGAAGGAGGAGATATACTCGAAAAAACCATAAACTCTGTTACAGAGGTTGCTGTTACCAGCAAAAGAATCGAAGAAATCATGGACCTTGTCAATGAGATCACTTTTCAGACCAAGTTGCTTGCTCTGAACGCCGCAGTGGAGGCCGCCCGTGCAGGCGAACATGGAAAAGGATTCTCTGTGGTGGCGAATGAAATCAGAAACCTGGCAAAAAGAAGCGCTGAAGCAGGCAAGGATATTCAGACTCTGGTCAAGGATAGTATGCACAAAGTTGATATAGCGCATCAGTCAGTAAAACAGACGGGTTCCAGCCTGAAAAAGATTATCGAACAAATAGGGCCTCTTTCGGAAGCGCTTTCAGAGATATCTATCGCCACACAGGAAGAGTCAAGAGGGATCGAACAAATCAATCAGGCGATGACGGAAATCGGGGACGTGGTCGAACACAACTCAACATTGGTTGACAAACTGGCGGCAGCAAGTGAAGAATTGACAACAAAAGCAGAAATTCTGAAAAGTCAGACCGACGACTTTATTCTTGCTGAAAATGAACTGACATCTCCAACAGCAACTGAAGCAACGGAAATTGTCAAAGTCCCGGTTCAAAAAGAGCGGAGGGAGACCGCCCCTCCGGTCAAAAAATCTCTAAGAGACGATCTGATACATCCGGGAGAGGTTAAAGGGGATGCTAAAGAGGACCTCGACGAAGACGAAATAGAGGAATTCGAGGAATTTTAGTATGCAGGAACAAGAATATATCAGTTTCGCCTTAGACCAAGAGGAATATGCTATAGAGCTTGTCGGGGTTAAAGAAGTAATGGTGTATAAAGAAATCAGAAGGCTGCCAAACACCGAGCCCTTTATAAAGGGGGTTATAAATTTGAGAGGTCTTATTGTCCCGGTTGTTGACCTCCGGGCCAAATTTGGCTTGCAATTAAGACCATATACAAAATTCACTATTATTGTCGTGCTGGAAACATTAAACAAGCTCCTGGGAATTATCGTTGATACTGTCCCTGATGTGGTCTTGTTAGGCCCAAAGGAACTTCAAGCCCCCCCCTCCCTTAAGACCTTAATCAATAAAAAATATATTAAACGGATAGGACAGACGGAATCGCGACTTATTGTTATTCTCGATACAGAACAGATCTTTTTCGATCAGGAGGCGTCAGATGTAACAGATTCTTCCTGTCCAGGGTTAATCCGGAATAGACCAGATGCACAGAAATTACAGTCGCCGATTTAACAAAGATGTTTTAGTCTTGATGCCGGGTGAATATCTCGCAAGTGCCGATCCGGTGATTATCTCCACCGTTCTGGGGTCTTGTATATCAGCATGCATCTTCGACATACAAAACAAGATCGGTGGTATGAATCATTTTATGCTTCCGAGCCAGATCGACCCGGATAATTTTATTTATACCAAGACAGGACGTTATGGCATGTACGCCATGGAACTACTAATAGGAGATCTCCTAACGCTGGGAGCGGAAAGAAAACATCTAAGAGCCAAGATTTTTGGGGGAGGCAACGTATTAAATTTTCGCAAGACAGATGGTGACATCCCGGATTCAAATATCCAATTTACCAAAAAATTTTTGACGATGGAACAAATCCCATTGTTGACTATGGATGTAGGAGGTTTTGTGGGAAGAAAAATCCTCTTTTTTACGGATACCGGAAAGGTTCTCGCGAAAAAGCTGGTTGGAACCTCCAAATCAGAAGTCGTCCGGAAAGAACTTCTTTATAAAAGAAAGCTGTTCAGGAAAAGAGTTGAAGATTCAAGCGTTACCTTGTTTGATATATAACTTTTAAGATAAAGAGAGACCTTTGCATAACTGCCATTATGAGCGCTGACGCTTCACTTCGTGCCCGTGATGCGGCGTCAGGCTTCAAACTTTGCACGGAGTGAAGCGTCAGCGCTATCCTCAATCCGCCTCAGGCGGACCGCGGGTTAAAGTTTTCGCCTTTCTTGCCTGACGAAAAAATGTCGCGTTATACAAAGGTCTCAAAGATCTTGGAATCATTTTTGAAGAGACGGGAAAATATGGCACAACCGACAAAAGTTCTCATAGTTGATGACTCAAAAGTAATAAAATATATTTTAGCGGATATCTTATCCCGGGACAAATCTATAGAGGTTGTTGGAACGGCATCCGACCCCTATGAAGCAAGAGATAAAATCCTTACCTTAAATCCCGATGTTATTACCCTCGATGTAGAGATGCCGCGCATGAACGGGATTGATTTTTTAAAAGAGCTTCTGCAGCATAACCCCTTGCCGGTAATTATGATCAGCTCATATACTAAACAAAACAGCGACCTGACCATAGAGGCGTTAACTGTCGGCGCTGTTGATTTTATAACAAAACCCTTAGAAGATCTCAACACCGGGTTGAAAAAGTTAAGCAAAGAAATCATTGCTAAGGTGAAGGCCGCGGCTAATTCCAGGGTAAAGGTTCCCCGACCTTCTTCCTGCCGATTCGATTCTCGGGCCACATTCCCAAAAGACCGTCTTGTTGTTATCGGCGCTTCCACAGGCGGGATTCAGGCTATCCAACATATCTTACAGAATATTCCGCCTATGATGAGCGGACTTGTCATTGCGCAACACATTCCCCGAAAATACATCCCCTCTCTTGCTGAAAGTCTGGACAATGTTGCAACGATGCGGGTTAAGAAAGCAAGACATAATGACCGGGTTCGTCCCGGCGTGGCGTTGATCGCACCATCAGAAAACCAACTGCGCATAAGAAAAGACCCTCAGGGCTATTTTGTGACCGTTGAGAAAGCGGATCCCTCGGATCTTTATGCGCCTTCAATAGATATTCTCTTTTCTTCTTCTGCTGTCTCCGCGGGGAAGAAAGCGATAGGAGTTCTTTTAACCGGCATGGGACGAGATGGGGCACAGGGAATGTTGGCCCTAAAAAAAAGTGAGGCTCATACTATCGCACAGGATAGCGAGAGTTCCGTGGTGTTTGGTATGCCCAGGGCAGCGATTAAACTAAATGCCGCTGCCGAAATTCTCTCTCTACAAGAGATTCCCAAAGCGATCGTTTCAAAGTTGATGAGTTCACAAAAAAATGCGGGGGTATAATGGCTAAAATTTTGCTCGTTGATGACAGCAAACTTATCATAGAGTTTGGGAAAAGTATTCTTTCAACGGAAGGGCATAAAGTCTCTCACGCTCCAAATGGCCATGAAGCGCTTGAAATGATGTCCGCGGAAAAACCCGATCTTATACTACTCGATGTGGTTATGCCCGGTATGGACGGATATGAAGTTTGCAAAAGATTAAAGGCTGAAAAACAAACTCATGATATCCCCGTAATTATGCTCACCTCAAAAGACGAGACAGCAGACAAGATCAAGGGATTAAATATAGGCGCGGTAGATTATGTAACCAAACCTTTTGATGCAGGTGAGCTGGTTGCTCGCGTCAACACCCAGCTTCGCGTCAAGGAACTCCATGAAGCTCTTCAGGAAAGAAACAGACAGCTTCAAGAACTGGCCAATAAGGATGGGTTGACCAATCTCTACAATCATCGTTATCTACAAGAACAGCTTCTTAAAGAGATAGACCGCGCTAAAAGGTACAATCTAAGCCTCTCTTTTCTCCTTTTTGATATCGATCACTTCAAGCATTTTAACGATACATACGGGCATCAAACCGGTGATGTCATACTAAAGACCCTTGGAAATATCCTTAATAAAACCTTTAGAGAAAATGATATGGCAGCCCGCTATGGTGGCGAAGAGTTTGCGGTAATTCTCATTCATACAGATCTTGGCACGGCTCGTGAGACTGCTGAGCGATTAAGAAAGACCGTAGAAGCATATCGTTTCGAGGTAGACCAAAATCACTTTCAGATTACTATTAGTCTCGGGGTTGCGTGCTTTCCGCACGAAACTATAAGCACGGCCAAGGATCTGGTTGAGTATGCCGATAAGGCTCTCTATAAGGCCAAGAGGGCTGGGAGGAATCGAGTGGAAGTCTACATGCCTGAATAAAAGGGGGGTTAGATTTTCACAGAGACTTGCTTGTCACAAATATATTGCTTTGCGTTCGGTTGCGCGTCACGAGTTACGGGTTTTTTCCTTGCTTAACCCGCAACCCGCAACGTTATATTCATGCTAACAACCAACAATATCATACCATCAAGATTCGGCTTGCTATTTCTTCTGCCTGTTTTCAGGTCTGAGCGCACGAACAGCGGCCCCGGCTCTCCACATTTCAGAATCTCTGATCTCTTTTAACTCCTTGCCAAGCCCTTCCATGTAGTCAGGCCTGCTGTTTGCTTCCAGCACGATCCTTGTCTCCTCGCCGGAAACCACTCGATCGTAGAGCTCATCGAATAGAGGGGCCACCGCGTCCCTGAACCTCGGTTTCCAATCGAGCGCTCCCCGCTGTGCGGTGGTGCTGCAATTGGCATACATCCAGTCCATCCCATTTTGACCCACCAGGCGGATCAGGCTCTGGGTAAGCTCCTCGACCGTCTCATTAAACGCCTCGCTCGGGCTGTGGCCATGCTTACGAAGCACATTGTACTGGGCCTCCATGACACCTGCCATGCATCCCATCAAGACGCCGCGCTCGCCGGTTAAATCGCTATGAACCTCTTGTTTAAAGGTTGTTGGAAAGAGATACCCGGATCCGATGGCGATTCCAACGGCAAGGGTCCTCTCGGTGGCCCTTCCGGTATAGTCCTGGAAAACAGCATAGCTCGAATTTATCCCGCTGCCGTCAAGAAAGTTTGTTCTTACAGAGGCCCCCGAACCTTTAGGCGCGACCAGAATCACGTCAATATTGTCCGGTGGTATAACCTTTGTCTGATCTTTATATACGATGGAAAAACCGTGCGAAAAATAAAGGGCGTCTCCTTCTTTCATGTACTTCCTGATCTTCGGCCATACGGCCATCTGTCCCGCATCGGAGATCAGCATCTGGATAATGGTGGCTCTTTCAGCCGCCTCCTCCACTGAAAACAGGGTCTCTCCCGGCACAAAGCCATCTTTCACCGCCTTGTCCCAGAACACCTTCTCTTCCTTCCTCTGGCCTATAATAACATTTATGCCGTTATCTCTCATATTCAAGGACTGCGCGGGACCTTGGACGCCATATCCAAGAACAGCGATAGTCTCATTCGCCAGCACTTCTTGGGCCTTTTTCAGGGGAAACTCTTCCAACAGAACAACATCTTCTACAACTCCGCCAAAATCAATCTTTGCCATAAAAATTGCTCCCTTACATTTTTCTTATTTTTTTGCCTCACGGGCCAAAGCAATGGCCCCTGTCCGCGCGATCTCTTTTATCCCTATCTGCTTGAGCAGGCCTAAAATCGCCGCTATTTTCTCATCACTCCCCGTTACCTCAACAGTATAGTATGCAGGGCTCACATCTACGACCTTACACCTGAAGATATCCACAATTCTTAGGATCTCCGCCCGGTGTTCCTCTTTGGCCCTGACCTTGACAAGGGCCATTTCCCGCTCAGCAAATTCGGTTTCGGTGAGGTCTGTAACCTTTACGACATTTATCAGCTTGTTGAGCTGCTTGTTTATCTGTTCAATTATCCGCTCGTTTCCTCTGGTAACCAGTGTTATTCTTGAAAACTCGGGGTCTAACGTCTCAGCCACGCACAGGCTTTCGATATTAAACCCTCTTCCGCTGAAAAGCCCTGCTACCCTGGATAGAACGCCGGATTCATTGTCTACTAAAAGAGAAATCGTGTGTTTACGTTCTTCCGTCATCTTTTTCTATTTGCCTCCCTTTTGATGGTTTCGCAAAAAGTCCCTGATGAGCCTATTTGGGTCATCAGGGGCTTTTTGCGAAACCATCCTTTTTAGTGAAGTCAACAGCTCTGATGAAAGCATCAAGCCAAAAGCATTTCCGTAATCGCCTTGCCGGCCGGAACCATCGGATAGACGCATTCTTCCCGCTCAACCACAAAATCCATGATCACGGTTTTTGGGGTGGCAAGAGCCTTTTTTATGGTCTCTTCCACCTCTTCAGGGCGTGTCGCCCTCAACCCAACCGCTCCGTAAGCCTCGGCCACTTTAACAAAATCGGGCGCGGCTTCTATATCGGTCGCGGCATACCTTTTCCCATAGAACAGCTGTTGCCACTGGCGGACCATTCCAAGATAACGGTTGTTCAAGATAGCGACCTTGACCGGCAACTTGTTTGAAACAGCAACGATCAACTCCTGGATGTTCATCTGGATACTCCCGTCACCTGCGATATCGATTACTGTCTTCTTAGGGCAGGCAAGCTGGGCGCCGATGGCCGCAGGAAAACCGAAACCCATACACCCTAAACCACCGGAGGTAATAAAATGATTGGGTTGATCAAAATGGTAATATTGGGCGGCCCACATCTGATTCTGGCCCACCTCTGTGGTAATAATCGCCTTTCCTTTTGTCAATTCATATAGCTTCTCAACAACAAACTGGGGCTTAATAACATCCTTCTGTTCATAGGCCAGGGGTGTTGTGCTTTTCCACTCCTCTATCTGTTTTAGCCAGTTCGGACGGGACTTCAGCGACTCCTGTAAATCGACCTTTTCAATAAGTTTGTTTAATTTCTTAAGCGCGATCTTGCAGTCACCTACAATCGGGATGGTAATCGGAACATTCTTTTGTATCGATGTGGGATCAATATCAATGTGGATAATCTTTGCATTCTGAGCAAAGGTGTCTATCTTTCCTGTTACTCTATCGTCAAAACGAACCCCTATCCCGAGGAGAAGATCACATGCCCCGGTAGACATATTGGCACGATAGGTGCCGTGCATACCGATCATTCCCAGCCACAAGCGGTCCGTCCCCGGAAAACCTCCGAGTCCCATCAGCGAGGCAGTTACCGGTATATTCAACTTCTTCGCGAACTTGGTAAGCTCTTTGTACGCACCGGAAAGGATCACCCCGCCTCCGGCAAAGATCACCGGTTTTTTGGCCTTTAAAATAAGCTTTATTGCCCTTTCAAGTTGCTGCTTGTGCGGCTCAGTGTGCGGACAATACGATTTAATCTTGGGAGGCGGTGGCATCTTAAAATTTATCTTGCTCTGGGAGACATCCTTGGGGAGATCAACCAATACAGGACCAGGACGGCCGGAGCGGGCAAGATGAAAGGCCTCTCGCACGGTTTCAGCGAGTTTTTCCGGATCCTTTACTAAATAATTATGTTTGGTGCAGGGCCGTGTAATCCCCACAATGTCTACCTCCTGGAAGGCATCGTTCCCTATAAGGGCTGTGGGAACCTGGCCGGTAAAGACCACCACAGGTATAGAGTCCATATACGCGGACGCAATACCGGTAACGGTATTAGTAGCGCCCGGGCCTGATGTTACCAGACAGACTCCTACCTTTCCTTTAGCCCGGGCATAACCGTCTGCGGCATGAACAGCGGCCTGTTCGTGTCTCACCAATACATACCGAATATCGGTCTTGTCCAATTCGTCATTAATATCAATGATCACCCCACCTGGAAACCCAAAGATGGTGTCGACCCCCTCTTCTTTTAACACTTCCATTAAAACTTGCGCGCCTGTAAGTTTAATTGTTACCACCTCCAAGTTTTTATTTAAAAACGGCTCCTGTGGACGCAGATGTAACCATTTGCGCGTATCGTGCCATATAGCCTTTGGTTATCTTCGGCTCCGGAGCCTTCCATTCTGAACGTCTCTTTTCAATCTCTTCTTCCGAAACCTTGAGATTAATCGATTTGCTAGGAATATCAATGGAAATCATGTCACCATCACGGACAATCGCTATCAGTCCCCCTTCCATTGCCTCAGGAGAGACATGACCTATTGACGCCCCTTTGGTGCCACCGGAAAACCGTCCATCTGTTATAAGAGCGACATCGGCATCCAACCCCATTCCGGCAATGGCTGAAGTAGGTGTCAACATCTCCCGCATTCCGGGACCACCCCTGGGTCCTTCATACCGGATGACGATCACATCCCCTTTTTTGATTTCTTTGCCCATAATGGCTGTAACCGCTTCTTCCTCGCTGTCGAAAACCCTGGCCGGACCTTCATGGGAAAGCATTTTGGGATCTACCGCTGATTGCTTCACGACGCACCCGGACTGCGCTATGTTTCCGAAGAGGGCCGCCAAACCTCCTTCTTTATGATAAGGATCGTCTGTAGGCCGGATAACTGATCGGTCTTGCACAACACATGGTTCAATGTTCTCTCCAACGGTCTTTCCGGTGACCGTCATACATTCGGTCTTTATAAGACCCTTATCTGAAAGATCTTTCATGATGGCGCAGATCCCACCAGCCCGGTCTAAGTCCTCTAAGTGGTGCTTCCCCCCGGGGCTGAGGGAACAGAGGTGAGGCGTCTTTTTGCTGATTTCGTTGATCTTGTCCAAATCAATATCAACTTCCGCCTCCCGTGCAAGGGCTGTAAGGTGTAGAACGGTGTTCGTGGAACACCCGAGAGCCATATCCACTGTAAGGGCATTAATAAAAGCGTCTTCAGTCAAAATCTTTCGTGGGGTAATCCCTTTTTCCAAAAGATCTATTATCTTCATCCCCGCTTTCTTGGCCAACCGTATCCGTGCTGCCATTACCGCGGGGACCGTTCCATTGCCGGGAAGTCCCATTCCGACCGCCTCGGTTAGGCAGTTCATTGAGTTCGCGGTAAACATGCCTGCACACGAGCCGCAGGTGGGGCAGGCATTGTCTTCTATTTCCAAGACTTGTTCCTCGGTTATTTTCCCCGACTTAACCGCTCCCACAGCCTCAAACACGCTGATCAGATCTATCTCTTTTTCACCCAGGCGACCAACCAGCATTGGGCCGCCGCTTATCACTACTGTTGGAATGTCGAGCCGGGCCGCTGCCATAAGCATTCCCGGAACAATCTTATCGCAGTTCGGCACCATAACCATAGCGTCAAAGGCATGCGCTATAGCCATAACCTCTATAGAATCAGCAATCAATTCCCTGCTCCCAAGGGAGTATTTCATCCCTATATGATTCATGGCTATACCGTCACACACCCCAATGGTTCCGAATTCGATCGGCGTGCCGCCGGCCATATAAACGCCGGCCTTGACCGCTTCAACGATCTTATCGAGATGGATATGGCCCGGTATAATCTCATTGGCGGAATTGGCAATCCCTATCAACGGACGACTCAACTCTTCGTCAGTATAACCCATTGACTTAAAAAGGGACCTGTGCGGCGCCCTTTCTATCCCAAGCTTGACGCTATCACTCTTCACCGCGTGCTAACCTGTCTTGCTTTTCTTGTTTTTAAGATTCTCGTGAAGGCGTATTCTGTGCTTTTTCTCGTTCGTAGCCTTACAGAGCCTGTAGTTAAAGCTGTCTGCGAGGGCCTCCCAGCTTGCTGAGATCACGTCTTCTGAAACGCCGATGGTGCTCCAGATCCTCTTTTCATCACGAGATTCTATAAAAACACGCACTTTGGCGGCAGTGGCGTCTTGCCCCTCTATCACCCTTACCTTAAAATCGACTAAGTGCATCTTTTCAAGCCCTGCTTTAAAGAACTTATTAAGTGCCTTTCGGAGGGCATTGTCGAGGGCGTTTACGGGGCCATTCCCTTCCGCGGCCGTAATTTCTTCCTTAGAACCTACAGAAATCTTTATTGTCGCATACGCCTTACTCGGTTGATCCTTGTTTTTCTCTGTGGTTACACGAAAAGATTCCAAATGAAACGGCGGGTCAAACTGCCCGGAAAGTCTTTTCATTAAAAGCTCAAAGGAGCCTTCAGCGCCGTCAAATTGATACCCTTCATGTTCTAACCGTTTTACTTCCTGAACGATTTTCCTGCTGTCGGAACCATCTGTTCTGAGATCGATTCCAAACTCTTTCGCCTTGTAATCTATATTGCTCTTTCCAGATTGATCCGACGCGAGGACACGCCGCTCATTTCCGATTTTTTCCGGGTCCATATGTTCGTATGCTTTAGAAATCTTCATTACAGCGCTCACATGAATTCCACCTTTGTGGGCAAAAGCGCTTTTTCCAACAAACGGTCGTCCATTAAAGGGTGGCATGTTGGCAATCTCGCTTACATAACGAGATACCTCGGTAAGTCGAGAAAGGTTTTCATCGGGAAGACAAGGAATACCCATCT
>JAUVFC010000098.1 GCA_030594505.1 Desulfobacterales bacterium | reverse complement strand
TCAACTATGGGCAAAATCTCCCTGAACACCGCTTCGCCGGCAAATTTTCTAAAATCCGCCATCCCCCGTTCCGATCTTTTTTTAAAATTTTCAAATTCAGCGGAAATCCTCAATAATCTGTTATAATGTTCTTTTGCTTCCGCTTCCTTTTTTTTGAGTCTCTTTTTTATCTCTTTCAATGTTTCCGTTTGGCGCCTCTTTCTCGTATCTTTCCTCCCCGCATCTTCGGTATCTTCAAGCGTAATATCCTCTTGCGGCCCTTTATCTACAGGCTTTTCCGCCTCTATCGCATCTTTGTTATCGCTCACCTCAGCCTCCTTGTTGCCTTTAACCCCGACAATCCGGAAAATTATGGCATGTAATTAAAAAACAAAATAAGACACTATAATGGTTTGTCAAGCGTTATGCGTGATAAATCTTGGTGAAGACGTCTTTTAAGCGCGCGATAGATACGGTTGAGCGTTTCCTGTTTCTGCAATGTCCAAAGGGGCGCTACCAATAATGATCGATCCGGATCTCCCGTTAAACGGTGTATGATAATATCCGGCGGAAGGAGGGAAAGAAAGTCCACAACCAATTCAATGTATTCCTGTTGTGAAAGACAGTTGTAAGCTCCCTGTCGATATAAAGCAGCTATAGGAGTTCTCTCAAGGATATACAAACCGTGTATCTTTATCCCGTCTATCTTCATATCCCTCAGGGCGTTAGCAGTCTCAAGAATGTCTTTTGGGGATTCGCCGGGGAGACCAAGAATAACATGGGCACAGATATATATCCCTCTGCCTTGGGTTAAGTGAACCGCGCGAACAAAGTCTTCAAATGTGTGCCCTCTGTTAATCTTCTCGAGGGTTCTATTATGTATTGATTGCAAACCATACTCCAGCCAGATCAAATAATCGGATGTATAAGAGGCGATCATATCCAATTTCTCCTCATCAATACAATCCGGTCTGGTACCTATGCAAAGTCCTACTATGTCCGGATCTGACAATGCTTCATCATAGAGTCGGCGAAGTGTGCTACACGAAGCATAAGTATTGGAAAACGATTGAAAATATGCCAAAAATTTTTTGGCCTTGTACCGTTTGACGGCAAAAGCCTTCCCTTGAGATATCTGTTGCCTGATGGAGATGTTGCGTCTTGCAGCGCCTGTACCTGAGCCCTTTGCCCCACAAAATATACAGCCCCTATAAGACTTGGTTCCGTCTCTATTCGGGCAGGTAAGTCCCGCATCAATTGAGATTTTTTGAACCCTGCAACCAAATCTCTTTCTCAAATGGGTATTAAAATCATTGGGTGGATTATACCTCATAGAGTTAAAATATCGATGAGTTATCTTAAAGTCAATAAGGATGAGTTGCTTTTGAAATGTAATTGGTATATAGCATCCATATATTTAATGCTGACGGATTCGTAAAAAGTCCAACCTTCACTCCCAAAGGTACCTCTTTGAAGGGGTTGTCCGGGTTATTTTTTATGTCTTAATAGGTTCACAAACGAAAGAGAGAATTTCACTATGGAAGATAAAAAGACAGACGATCCGGATCTTGCCTTTAAGGAAATCAAGGCTGAAATCAAACGGCTTGAAAATGTAGTAGATGATATGCAACATCGTCATAATACAATGTCACAAGCGTTGGAATCGATTAAAGACTTAAGTGAATTGATATCCAAAAACTTTGAACGCTTAGCCGAGCAATTTATTCGTAGTCTTGCCTTTGCCGAAGCAGTAATGACCGTACTGGATAAAAATGACCTGGTTTCAAAAGAGAGTCTTATGGAAGCGTGGGAGGCTGCTGAAAAGGAATTGTTGGGAACAGACACTCGTATAGTACACTAATTCACGGTGCATTGACACATTTGCAAGACATCCGATATTTCACAGAGGGGTGTTGCATATTTTAATACTATTAAAGGATTCTTACAGACTCCTGTTAGAGCCCCGTCTTACCTTCTATAATCTCTTCTATAGCCATGGCGCACTTAATTTCCTGCTCTTTGCCGCCCGGGCAGTTAATCGAGATAGTTCTTCCGTCTACGCTTTCTATTGTGCACCCTAATTGAGAAGTAACCAACGACACAATTTGTAGAAAGTCCTGATCTTCTTGTAACATTTTTTACCTCCTTTTATGTTGCGCCATCCTTTCTTAATTTTATTATGCACATATTGTACCATTTTTCAAATGGTGTTCTTATTAGTCATACTCTTCTTATCTTATAATGTTTATCGGATAGGTTATTGCAAAATTAAACAAAAATATCGATTATGTAAAAAAATATCGCTCTAATTTTCAACAATTTTAGGAATTAACGGGGGCATGACATCAGATAGGGAGAGACCTTTGCATAACTGCCATTATGAGCGCTGACGCTTCACTTCGTGCCCGTGATGCGGCGTCAGGCTTCAAATTTTGCACGGAGTGAAGCGTCAGCGCTATCCTCAATCCGCCGGAGGCGGACCTCCGGTTAAAAATTTCGCCTTCCCCCGGCGACGGGATTTCACTTCGCTCAACTTGCCTGACGAAAAAATGTCGCGTTATGCAAAGGTCTCAGGGATTATTCTTTCAGAGTGGTCGATTTTTAATATGGGGTGAGTAATGGGGTGTCTTTTGTGACAATTTTTTGTCAGGCAAGGAGATGTTCTTTTATCTTGTTCTGTAACATGTCCGGCGTAAAGGGTTTTTTGATAAAGTCACTTACCCCCGCTTTTTCCGCCACTTGTGCCTGTGATCTTTCCGATTCGGTGGTTGCCATTATAATGGGGGTTTTTTTAAAATAAGGATTGGCGCGAACTTTGCTGGCGAATTCTATACCGTCCATGACAGGCATATTCATATCCGTTAAGATCAGGTCAAACATCTCTCCCCGTTGCAGAATATCCAATGCCTCTTTGCCATTGACGGCTGTTGTGACATTAATGCCCAAATCAGATGCCACGCTTCGATAAAAAAGAAGCATTGCTTTTGAATCATCAACTGCCAGGACCTTTTTTCCGATCTCATCGGTAGAAAGTGTTGAGAGCCTTTCCGCATCCGAATTCGCCCTATCTCCTCCCATGAGTTTCAATTTTTCACTAAATGCGGAAATTACCTCCGGATCATTTGATCTTGAAATGTTTTCAATCAATCTTTCGGCAATCTTTTCATCTGCATAAAGGGATTCAAAAATAAGCGTTGCCTTTGAGGAGATAATCGCCTGTATCAATCTTTTGCTCTGCGTATTATCAGCATCGATAAGTTCTTTAAGCTTTGTAATTGCCCCGGGATTTACTTGTTCATCAAGAGAAGAGACCGCAGCCATTAGAATCAGGTCGTCTTCTTCTAACAGAGCGTCGACCAGACAAACAAGGCCTTTCATAAAGGGTATTCTGCCGAGCGCCTCGTATATGGCGAATTTAATGTTAGGATGGTTTGCAGTTCCTCTGTCAAGGGCAGCGACCAGGATGTCTCCCCCTTTTTTGTCGCCTATGAATCCAAGTGTGTTGGCTGCCAGAATTTTCCGGTCCACATCCTCCTGATCAAAAAGTGAGGCAATATAAGGAATGGCCTCAGTGTCGATTTTAACAAGCGCTTGTTGAATAAGACGTCTTGCGGTAGGATTTCTGTGGTGTATTTTTGAAACGAGAAAAGATATGGCGGTATCACTTTTTAGCGCTACCAGAGCCTCTATGACTTTCCAGGTTGCCAGGTCACATTTTTCATAGCGCTCGTCAGCTTCGGCTTCCTCTATCATTTTGCACAACGTATCCAATGAAGCAAGATCGCCATAAGCGCCTATCATCTCGATAGATACGGCGGAAATAAGCGCTTCCGGATGACGGATGTGTCTTTGGAAAACCTCCAAAAACTCAAGCGCCCTTATTTCGGAGAGAGCGGAGAGGGCCTCAAAGAGGATTTCAGGATTTTTTTCATTGAATGTAAGGCCAACAAGGGTTGGCGCAGCAGATTTAAACCGATTTTTTCCCGCTATTTGAATACAAATTTTTTTTACTCTAATATTGTCCGAAAGGAGTCCGCAAACAGTTTCCTTTTCATTCTGTGGCAGAAGCGCCCTAAGAGTGTTTTCGATCATATAATCGACAGCATCATCGTGTAGCGGCGTCTTGTATAAATCGAAAAGTGCTGGTATTGCCTCGTATTTTTGCTCTTTTTCGATTTCGCTCAGAATAAGGACCTGCTCGTAAAGGTTTTTTATACTAAAATTTTTAAGGGCCTCCATAAATCACTTTCAACTTAAAAGGTATCCAAGACAGGGCCGTAGCAACTTATTCTTAAGTATTCGTATTCTTGGTAAAAAATCTTAAGTCTTTTATTTGAGAATCGGCGAGTAAAAATATATTCAAGGTATCACTTACAAGACGAGTATGCAAGATTTGCATTATATTTTCAGGTAATTGATCATATTGGGGCAAGACAACAATAAGGAAAACATGAGAGCCGTGAAATTATAATTTTCCCAAAATCATCAATATTCCAAGCGCCATGAATAATAAACCAGCCCCCAGCCGAACATACTCCGGCCGTATCAGATGCCCGAGCGTACCCCCCAAAAGCGCTCCTATTAGGCTGGTAGCAATCAGAGCGGATGATGCCCCGAGAAAAATGCTCCATTTTTTTCCGCTTTGAGCGGCAAGCGATAGCGTAGCCAATTGAGTCTTATCACCGAGTTCCGCCAAGAAGATCACCAAAAAAGTACTTCCTATAAGTTTTAAATCCATAGCGACCTCAAAAATCTTTGATTGCCTTTTGCCGTAAATGAAAATCCGCAAGCGCCAGACATACCATGGCCTCGCATACCGCATTTATTCGCGGGATGGCTGATACATCATGGCGGCCTTTTACTGAAATTTGTGCCGGTTTGTTATCTGTTGTAATGGTTAGTTGTTCAATCTCTATGGAAGGAATCGGTTTTACCGCCGCGCGGGCCATGATCGGCTCTCCATTTGAAATTCCTCCAAGGATCCCGCCGGCATTATTGCTTAAAAAACCGTCAGTGCTGATCGGATCATTATTTTGGGAGCCGAGACTCCTTGCAGCTTCAAAACCGGCGCCAATTTCCACTCCTTTTACCGCACCGATGCTCATCAACGCCTTTGCCAATTCTGCGTCCAATTTGTCAAAGACAGGCTCTCCCAGCCCGGGAGGGACCCCCAGGGCAATAACTTCTACAATACCTCCGATTGAATCTCCTGCTTTTTTTATTTTTGAAACCTGTTTTCCCATCTCTTTTGCAGCGGAACGATCAGGAGCACGAAAAGGATTTTTGTCCACTTCCGCGAGATCTATCGAGGATACTCGCACCCCTCCCAGTTCGAGGGTATAGGCAATCACAGAGATCGATTTCATAGAAAGGACCTTTCGTGCCACAGCGCCTGCAGCGACCCTTCCTACTGTTTCCCGGGCAGAAGCGCGACCCCCTCCGCGCCAATCACGAATTCCGTATTTTTTCTGATAGGTAAAATCAGCGTGTCCCGGGCGATAGAGGTCTTTGATCTCGTTGTATGCGCTGCTTTTTACGTCACGATTTTCGACCATCATGGCAATAGGGGCCCCGGTAGTCAGACCGTTTAAGGTACCTGAAAGAATTTTTATACGATCTCTCTCTTTTCTGGCAGTGGAGGTCGGACCAACTCCCGGCCTTCTGCGGTCGAGATCCTGTTGAATAATCTTTTCATCTAATGGAATACGTGGAGGGCATCCGTCAACAATGACTCCTACGCCCCTTCCATGAGATTCCCCCCAAGTGGTAATCCTGAAAACTTTTCCAAAGGTATTTCCTGCCACAATCTGATCCTTTACCGCTTTTTGATAGTTTTTTACGAAATCATCAAATTTGAATCACTAAAAACTAAATATGCTTTTTTTACCACGAAGGACACGAAGAATGCGAAGGGTTAAAAAATCTAAATTTCGTGCGTCTTCGTGTCCTTCGTGGTTTGTAATTCTGCATGTTTTACATTTACCTATTTTTCAAATGCTCTCTGCTTTATGATCATTACAATTTCATCCGCTATTTCGTCTATCGATTTTTTAGATGTATCTATTGTATAGTGCGCAGTATTCCGGTAATGCGGGGTTCGTTCGAGCAAGACGGTTTCAATCTCTTCTATTGATCCCATCTCGGTCAAGCCTGGTCGTTGTGAGTCGGTTTTACTGTCTTGCTTCATCCGGTTTTTAATTGTTGCAATGTCAGCCTTCAGCCATATCAGGACGCCGTGTTTGCGAAGGAGTTCTGTGTTTGCCGGCTTAAGTATTGCCCCCCCCCCTGTTGCAAGGACTGTTTTGTCCAGCATTGCAAGCTGCTTAATGGCTTTTTCTTCCTCCTTCCTGAAGGCCTGCCACCCGCCTGTGGCAACTATTTCTTCAACAGATTGCCCTGTCTGTTCTTGTATGACAGTATCCGAGTCTATAAATCGCCATTTTAAGATCGACGCTACACGTTTACCCACAGATGTTTTGCCGCTACAGCGACACCCGATCAGAACGATGAGCAACCTGCCCCCCTATACTAAGTTTTACTCTCTATGAACGCATACGCACTGTGATTGTGAATCGATTCGAAGTTTTCAGCGCTTACCGCAAACCAGGTTATATTCTCATCATCACGTAGCTTTTCAGCTATACTCCGGACGACATCTTCAACAAACATC
>JAUVFC010000220.1 GCA_030594505.1 Desulfobacterales bacterium | reverse complement strand
GATCTTTCATGAAACCTTTGCTCCCCTCCTTTTTCCCGCGTTTAAGATTCCATCTCCCTACTGTTACCGATGCCCATTCGGAAAGGAACGGGAAGATTGCGCCATAGAGTGCATTAAGCCGCTGGAAGAACTACTCCGGAAAAAGAATAAGGAGATTGCCGGCATCATCCTTGAGCCTCTAATGCAGGGGTCAGGCGGATTTATTATTTACCCGGTCGAATATCTCAAAAAAGTCGCGGAACTTACCAGGATGTATAATGTACACCTGATCGTCGATGAAGTGGCTACAGGTTTTGGCAGAACAGGGAAGATGTTCGCGGTGGAACACGCGGATGTGGAGCCGGATTTTATGTGCCTTTCAAAAGGGATAACCAACGGGACTCTTCCTCTTGCCGCGACACTGACGACCGATGAGATTTATGACGCCTTCTACGCGGACTATATAGAGAACAAGACATTTTATCATGGACACACATACACAGCCAACCCGTTGAGCGCGGCAGCAGGAGTGGCGTCATTAGAACTGTTCGAAAAAGAAAATACATTGGAAAAGGTGTCAAGAATGATCGCCATCTTGCATCAAAATATGCAAAAGTTCAGAAAGCTTAATATTGTAGGTGATCTGAGATGCATAGGGATGGTGGCAGCGCTGGAACTTGTAAAGGATAAGCTCACTAGGGAGCCGTTTCCCCTTGAAGAAAGGATAGGATTCAAGGTTTATAAAAAAGGGCTGGAAAAGGGATTGCTCCTTCGCCCCCTGGGGAATATCATCTATCTGTTTCTTCCGCTGTGCGTAAAGGAAGATGAACTGATCGATATTATAGACAGGACGTACAATATAGTTGCCACGTTGTAGCAGAGAGCAGAGAGTGGTCGGGATGAGAGGATTTGAACCTCCGACCTTACGGTCCCGAACCGTACGCGCTACCAGGCTGCGCTACATCCCGACAAGTTGGCCTTGGACCTATGCTGATATAGGTCAGCCATTTTTAATTGTAAACGGCTTTTTGGATATTCTATCTGTCTTTATGCTTTTTTACCACTCTTCGTGCCTCTTCGTGTCCTTCGTGGTTTGGTTTCCCTTTTTATAATTCCGTATATTTTGCATTTACCCATTTTTTTAAACGTATCCAAGTTAATAGGCGCTAAACAAAAGGATCTTCCAGCATAATCGTCTCGTCCCGGTCCGGTCCCACCGAGATGATTCGAATAGGGGCCTTGGTCAGCTCTTCTATTCGTCTTAGATAGTTTTTGGTATTGTCAGGAAGATCGTCAAACTCTTTTATACCGCTGATATCTTCCGACCACCCGGCAAGTTCTTCATAAACCGGTTCACACTTTTGAAGTATGTTGAGTGTGTTCGGAAACTCTGTGAGGAGATCGGTTTTATAACGGTATCCCGTACAGATCTTAATCGTTTTTAATCCTCCCAGGACGTCGAGTTTTGTAATAGTCAGTCCGGTCAGGCTGTTAATCCGAACCGCATTACTGACCACTACTGTGTCAAGCCATCCGCAGCGACGGCGTCTCCCTGTGGTGGCGCCGAATTCAGCCCCCTTTTCCTGAATCTTATCCCCAACGTCATCAAGTAGTTCCGTAGGGAACGGCCCGGCGCCAACCCTTGTCGTATATGCCTTTACAATGCCGAGGACCTTGTCGATCTGGGTAGGGCCGACTCCGGCTCCGCTACAGGCGTTTCCCGCCGTGGTATTGGAAGAAGTAACGTATGGATAGGTCCCGTGATCAATATCCAGATGCGTGCCCTGGGCCCCTTCAAAGAGGAGCTTTTTATTGTCTCTGATCGCTTTTTGTATGGCAACCGATACGTTGGTTACGTAGGGGCGTATCTGTTCGCCATATTTAAGATACTCATCCAGAATTGCTTGAGGGTCTATGATCGTATTAGACTTGAGATATCCTACTATATAAAAATTCTTTTCGTCTATGACGGCAAAGAGTTTTTCCTTGAAACTATCAGGATCGATCAGGTCGATTACCCGAATTCCTTTACGGACAATCTTGTCCTCATAACAGGGGCCGATCCCTCTTCCCGTGGTTCCTATCTTTGCATCCCCTTTGAGGAGCCGTTCCCTGCCGTGGTCGATCAATTTGTGATACGGCATAATGATATGAGCGGTTTCGCTGATCAAAAGCTTTCCGGGGTCAACAGCAATCCCGCGATCTTTTAAGGTCTTGATCTCATCAAGCAAAACACCCGGATCAAGCACCACGCCGTTTCCTATGAGACAGGTCTTGTCAGGATGGAGAATGCCTGAAGGGATAAGGTGGCAGATAAACTGTTCGCCGTTTATAACCAGCGTGTGTCCGGCATTATTGCCGCCCTGAAAACGAATAACTATGTCTGCGGATTCCGCCAGGAGATCAACAACCTTTCCCTTGCCTTCATCACCCCATTGGGTCCCTATAACTACAACGTTTGCCATCTTATATGCTCCTTAACAACTTTTTTGCACACAGCCTGCTTTTGTATCGAACAATGTGCGGAATGTCAATGGTGATTAGGGGTTGTCGGATTTTCACGTTGTGTCTTGAAGAAGGATTGTAAAATTTTACGGCATCTTTCTTCCAGAACACCTTCAGTCACTTCTATGGTATGATTCAAACGCGGATCAGAGGCAAGATCATATAATGTTCCGGCAGCTCCCCATTTAGGGGCCTTTGCCCCATAAACGAGTCTGGCAACACGTGCGTGAATTAAAGCGCCCATACACATTGGACAAGGCTCGACTGTTACATAGAGAGCAGAATCTATTAGCCGGTAATTGCGGACCTTTTGACATGCTTCACGGAGTACGAGGATTTCCGCATGGGCAGTGGGGTCGCATGTGCTGATGGGCTGATTGTATCCCTTTCCCAGGACGGTACCATCCTGTGAGACGATAACAGCGCCAACAGGCACCTCGGATAGTTCAACCGCTTTTTCTGCTTCAAGAAGGGCAAGGAGCATGAATTTTTCGTCTTGTTCCCGTGTCATGAGATTTTTGTATTAACTTGACAGATTCCCAAAAAGATATTATCGATATGTTTCCCAATGCGCCCATAGCTCAGTGGATAGAGTGCCGGACTACGAATCCGTAGGTCGCAGGTTCGAATCCTGCTGGGCGCGCCAGTTAAAATCAAGGGGTTACAAGCGATGTCTTGTAACCCCGTTTTCGTCT
>JAUVFC010000090.1 GCA_030594505.1 Desulfobacterales bacterium | reverse complement strand
TCACCTTCCCCCGGCGACGGGACTTCACTTCGCTCAACTTGACCTTGGGACAAAATTGAACATTTTGAAACTGGCTCGTTTGTTATAATCTTTATGGCACGCTGAGACCTTTGCACAACTGCCATTTTCCCGTGATGCGGCGTCAGGCTTCAAAAGTTAATCCTCGAAATACCTAATGTATTCCTCCGGTTAATTTTTTTGCCTTCCCCCGGCGACGGGATTTCACTTCGCTCAACTTGCCTGACAAAAAAATGTCACGTTGTGCAAAGGTCTCACGGTTCATGGCTGAAAGGTTCTTCCCGTGAATACGTTAGATATCTTTATCTGCGTTATAGTAGGTTACTGTTTTATCAGGGGGATATTCAGGGGGATTATCAGTGAGTTTGCATCAATTATAGGTGTTTTTGTAGCTCTTTATGCAGCCTATACCTTTTATCCTTCCCTTGCTGATAAACTCTCTGTCTTGATTCATAGCGCCGCTTACCAGAACATAGCGGCTTTCCTCTTGATCTTTTGCGCAATCCTGCTTGCCGCTGGTTTGCTCGGGAACTTGATTCGACGTGTATTCAGAGCCGTTTTTATAGGATGGGTAGACCGTATTGCCGGAAGTTTGTTCGGGATTACCAAAGGGATCTTGATAGTCTCGGTCATCCTGTTGGCGCTTACCGCCTTTCTTCCGAAGAAGGCCCCTATTGTCAAAAAGTCGCTGCTGGCTCCCTATGTTATACAGATTTCAAACAAGCTGGTTGAGATAGTCCCGAACAATATCTATGAATATTTTAAAGAGAACTTAAAGGAACTGGAAGAGGCTTGGATAAGATAAAATTACCTGCCGATGAGGCAACCATTGATACGCTCGCCGACCTGGTAAAGCTCCTTCGAAGCGAAAAAGGGTGTCCCTGGGATCGAAAACAGACACCTGAAACTATAAAGAGATATCTTCTGGAAGAGGCCTATGAGGTCATGGAGGCTATGGAAGACGGTTCTCCTGCTCAGATCTGCGGAGAATTGGGAGATCTTTTGTTCCAGATTGTCTTTTTGGCATGTCTGTATGAGGAAGAAGGGGCCTTTTCCATCCAAGATGTAATCCGGCTGATCATGGAAAAGATGATCCGTCGTCATCCCCATGTCTTTGGTGACAAAAAGGTCCGGGATGCTGAAGAGGTTAAGGCGAGCTGGCACAAGATAAAGCTGGAAGAGAAAGGAGATAAGGAATCAAAATCTCTTCTTGATTCTGTCCCCCGCAACCTTCCCGCCTTGATGCGAGCGCACCGCATAACCGAACGTGCCGCTCGGGCCGGATTTGTTTTTCCTGATGTTTCCAGCAGCTTTACCAAAATAGAGAAGGCTATTTCACGACTTAAAGAATCGGCAGGGAAGAACCAGGCGGAAAAAACCTCCGAAGTGTTTGGGGACATTCTTCTTGCAATGGCAGTCCTTGGGCGTTTATTGGAGGTACACTCAGAGACAGCCCTTGATCAAGCGCTCCAGCGTTTCATTAAAGAATTTATTTCCTGCTCTTCAACAGCTCCTGATAAGCTTCCGTTAATTTAATAAATTTTTCATGGTCCCCACCTTTGTCAGGATGGAGTTTTTGGGCCATGCGCCGGTAGAGCCGGGCAAGGCCGCGCCGGGTCATTTTCTTTAGGGCGTCTTTTTTCACGCCGAATATGGTGCTTGCCTCATCCAGGCTTACTGCGCTCTTTTTCGGGGGGGCTCTGTAAAACCTCCTGCTATTGATAAAATCCCGAATATAGTCGTCCAAAAAAGAACTCGGTCCATATGAGCTGTCAAAGTACATGACTACATATCGGGTCAGGTATTCATGCAACCTGCCCTCTGTATTCATTCCGGCCCAAAAGGAACGGTCACTGTCGAGTCGGCATATCTCATTGAGTAAATGTTCATCAACCTTATCTTGATTCAGACCCTGGGGTATTATCTTTGCGATCATCTCCGTAAAAAATCTCTGCAGATCGAATATGACGTAGACATATGTCTTAAGTTCAGACGGGCCAAGGGATCTTTCCATTTCCATAAAGTATTGTTCGATCTCGTCCCTTGATTTTTCGAGGAGCACACGGAACAGCTTGGGGGGCATGCGCCCGATTTTTCCCTGGTCTATGTGTCCGTATCTTAGGTAATGAATTCGCCGTTTGTCGAACAGGTGAACCTGTGTCCGGAGTTTTTCTTCCTCCTCCTGACTGATCCGTACTCTTTTAGCCCCGCCTCTTCGTTGAAACGGTTCGAGTATCCGCCTGATTTCCGGCTTCAAGAAACTCCAGAATATATTATCGAGTTCGTCAAAGGCCGGCTCCGCCTCAAAAGAACGGAGTTTGTTTTCTACCGCTTCATCGATATAGTAGGCATTTCCCCCCGGATAGACTATATAATTTGCAGGATTCGTCCCTAAATCAAAGAGATCGCGGTTGCGGAGATATCTCCCGTCCCGGTAGGATTCCCTGATGAAATAATGGATCTTCCCCTTTATTTTTTTTTGGGCGAGATACATGGGTCGTTAACTCCCCAAGTTCCGGGTTGCGAGTTGCGAGTTGCGGGTTTCGAGTTTCTTTCTCATTCTGTCTCCGCGCATTAAGCATTGGATGGATTTGCTTATCTTGAATCCGTCTTAGTTTTTTTCTTAACGCGCAACCCGTAAGGTTATAACGGAATCTCCACCAATATGTGAGTACCCTGCCCGGAAGATGATACAATGGAAAAATCTCCCTTCAATTGATCGACCCGCTCCCGCATAATTAGGAGGCCCAGCCCGTTACCTGTGGTCCTTGCCTTTTTTAGGACATCATCTATGTCAAAGCCGATACCGTCATCTTCGATACCCAGAGAGATGATGGATCCTCTTAAAATCAAATTTATAAAAATTTGCTTGGCATCGGCATACTTTACAATATTGGTCAGGGCCTCCTGGACTATACGATATATGGCTATTTCTATGTCCGGATTAAAACGCTGGGGAATATCCTTTGTATAGAATTCAACTTCAATGCCTCCTCGCTCTTCTATCTCTTCAATAAGTATTGTCAATGAAGGCAATAGCCCGATGTTGTCGAGCGCGCTCGGTCTGAGTCTGTGGCAAATATTCTTGACCTCTCTTATGGCCTGGACCAGCGCATTCCCTATCTCTGCCAGTTTATTTCTTGACTCAGGTGAAAGGGATAAAATGGAATTTGAAGCCATCTCCAGATCCATTTTTATTATGGTCAGCGTCTGACCGATCTGGTCGTGCAGTTCCATGGAGAGCTGCTGTCGGTCCCGTTCCTGTAAGTAAAGGAGCTTTTTTGATAATTTACTCGTTTCCTTATTTTTGTTTTCCAGTTCAGTGCAAACCTTTTGAAGCGCCTCTGCTGATTTTGCAATTCTCCCTAAATATTTTGTCTCTATTTCGAGCGCAGTCTTTTTCTTTTGAGTTTTATAGTAGGCGCCGCTTATGATCGCAAATAACAACAATGTGATTGATGCAAGTCCCAAGGTTTTTACTGCATGTTGATTTATGGGCCCTGATATCTCAGAATACCCGATAGAAATACCAACTGACCATAGCCTGTTTCCAGCGTAAACCGGGGCATAGGCCGCAAGCCTCTTCCCGCGTTTCGGACAATCAAAAGACCCAGCGTCCTCCTTCCCCCTCCTTGCTTTTTCTATCATATTTTCCAATGCCGACCAGTCATGGCCTGGAAACCTTTCCTTTTTTACTGCCATGAAATCTTTGCAGAGTTCCTCTGAATTATGATGGGCCATTACTGTTCCGCTGTCGTCCAAAATCCATGAACAGCTATTCTCGTTCACTTCCATCGGTTGAACAAAACGCTTATAGATGGTGTCGAGCTGAATCATCCACCGGACAATCCCTGCAAATTCGTCCTTGTAAAAGACCGGCGCTGATATAGAAATAGCGGGATTGCCCAGGTTGTTATAAAACGCTTCGCTGATATGTGGCTTGCGGTGTTTTAGAACATATGCCACACCCGGTTTATCTGTGTGGTCCATACCGGGCTTGTTTGCTATAAAGGGGTGCCTGTGCAGCATAATGCCGTTAGCATCAAGGGTGGTAAGCGCGTCTGTGTCGTCTTTGTGGATTTCATGGAGGTTCTTGATCGGACAAAACCCGGAAGAGGATTTATCTTGAATAATTTTTTTATAGATATCTTCCTGGCATAGTGGATTCTTTGAAATAGTCTTTAGAGATTCAAAATGCTCAACAATGTATTCTTCCAGCCTGGTCGCGGTAGTCTTTGCTATCATTAACAACTGTTGTTGTGTTTGGAAAACCATTGTTTTTTCAAATGAATAATGGTCCAAGTAAGCAAGGAAGAAGATGCCGGAGATAGTAATCAACGCGGCTATGCCACCTATTATCATTTTCTTGGATAGTCTTTGATTTTTCATGGACAATTGACAAGTTGAGTTAAAACTCAATTTCGAAAATACTATAATTCTTCGACCGTTATCGCTTCATTTGTATAGATACAAATCCTTGCCGCGATCTTCATCGCAGTCTCTGCAATAGTCCGGGCATTTAGCTCGGTGTGTTCGATCAGGGCCAACGCCGCCGCCTGGGCGTAGCTTCCCCCTGAGCCGATGGCCAACACCCCTTCATCCGGTTCAATGACATCTCCATTCCCCGAGATCAAGAACAGGTGGTCTTTATCCACCGCTATCAGAATCGCCTCAAGGCGTCTTAGATACTTGTCTGTTCGCCAGTCCTTTGCCAGCTCTACCGCGGCGCGGGTTATGTTGCCGTTGAACTGTTCCAGTTTCTTTTCAAATTTTTCGAACAGGTTCAATGCGTCTGCGGTCGCTCCGGCAAATCCCACGATGATCTTTCCGTTAAATATCTTCCGCACCTTTACGGCTTTTTGCTTCATGACCGTGTTGTGCAGGGTCACCTGGCCGTCCCCGGCTACGGCCACCTTGTTGTTGTGTCGAATCGCCAGGATGGTGGTTCCTCTGAAGTTCATATTGTTGTTTTCCGTCATCTATTTCCCTCCGCTTCTTGGATGTGCCTTGTCGTAGATTTCCATTAACCGATCGATACTTACATGGGTATATTGTTGTGTGGTGGACAGTGTCGCGTGTCCGAGGAGTTCCTGAAGGGCCCTGAGGTCTGTTCCGGCGTCGAGCATATGGGTGGCAAATGTGTGCCTGATGCCGTGGGGGCTGATCCGGTTTGCCAGCCCGGACTGTTTCAGGGTATTTTCCAGTACCCGGGCCATGGATCGTGTGGTGAGCCGTCCCCCCTTGTTGTTCAAGAACAGAGGACCTTCAAAGGGGAGTTTCCCCTCCTTTTTGGCTCGCTCGTTCATGTATTGCTTTATGGCAAAAATGGCCTTTTCCCCTATAGGGACCAACCGTTCCTTGTTTCCCTTCCCCAGTACCCGGATGATCCCTGCATGAAAGTCGACGTTGGAGATATTGAGCCCCCCAAGCTCTGAAATCCTGACGCCTGTAGAATAGAGGGCCTCTAAGATGGCCCGGTTCCTTTTTCCCAGGATCGTATCTTTTTGCGGTACATCCAGGAGACGGAACATATCATCGACTGACAAGTAATTAGGGATGGTCTTATCTCGTTTGGGAGTCAGGACCCCTTCTGCGGGGTTTTCCTCAAGCCGTCCGGTTTTTAACATAAATCGAAAAAAGGATCGCAGGGCCGATAACTTGCGAGCTATGCTGGTTTTTTTGTTTTTCTTGTGGAGAAAACCGAGATAGGATCGGATGACAAGCCCGTCGATCTTTTGAGGATCAAAGGGAAGATTTGATTCGAGCAAATAATCGTGGAATTCCATCAGGTCGTTTTTATATCCCCGACACGTATTGGGAGAATACCCCTTTTCACTCGAAAGGTTTTCGATAAATTTTTTGATATCTTTTTTCATAGCCTCAATCCTGATGGTTTCGTAAAAAATCGGGCTAACGCCCTCAAACAGTTTGCAATTTTGACGCTTCGCTTCACTAAGAACCTCTGACAAAAGGTGACCAAGATAAGCTCATCAAAGACTGAGACCTTTGCACAACTGCCATATGAGCGCTGACGCTTCACTTCGTGCCCCGTGATGCGGCGTCAGGCTTCAAACTTTAATCCTCGAAATACATAATGTATTCCTCCGGTTAAAATTCTCGCCTTCCTTGTCTGACAACAAAATGTCACGTTGTGCAAAGGTCTCAGACTTTTTACGAAGTCATCAGCCCTATTACCGCTCCAAAACGGCCCGTGACCTTTTCTTTGCGATATGAAAAGAACTGATCGGTATTGCATCTGGTACAGATGCCGCTTACAGCAATATTGTCCGGACTGACTCCGGAGCCTTTTAGTTGTTCCCGGCTGATCGTCCAGAAATCAAAATGGTTTTCAGAGACCTCGTATTTTTTAAACGCGGACGGGAGTTCCTCGGAGTGATTTACAAACTCCGCGCAACAAGGCCCTAAGGAAGGGCCTATTCCGCACATTAAGTCTTCGGGACGGCAGCCGTAGGCCTCCTTCATGACCGAGATGGTCTTGCCAACGATGTTCCGAACGCTTCCGCGCCATCCTGAATGAATATTTGCCGCCACGTTTTTGATCGGATCAAAGACAAGTATTAGCTGACAGTCGGCGCCCTTTACAAGAAGAAGATAACCGGACGCGTCAGTGATCATGGCGTCCGCTTCAGGTTCCTTTAGGTCCGGCTCGTCTTGTTGTGAAAAAATTCTTACCGTATTTCCGTGAACCTGCCGTACTGAGAGCATATCCGGAATATTCATGACATCCTTAACCAGGGCTCGGTTTTTTCGGACAGTCTCTTTTGAGTCTCCCACATCATAACTCAGATTCAATCCCTTGAATTTTCCCGTGCTGTAGCCGCCGTGCCGGGTAAATATGCCATGCGCCACGCCCGAAAAGGCCGCAAGGTGCGGGAATTCATAATAAACAGTATCTTTTTCACAATTGCGAATCAAAGAAGACTTCCTATTACTTGACAATGGGAGAAAAGAGCCATAAATTAGGACACATGCACCCTAATATCGGAAAACTTCTCATATTTGCCGGTATCGTCATAGTCGGCGCCGGTATCCTTTTGATTCTCGGGCCGAAGATCCCGTGGCTGGGGCGGCTCCCAGGGGATATCGTCATCGAGAAGAAAAATTTTAAGTTCTACTTTCCAGTCACGACCGGCATCATTATCAGTGTTATACTTACCTTGATTGTTTACCTTCTGAGAAGATAGTCAGTGTCCATCCAGAAAAGGCATCTTTTGCCCCGATACTGCGTTCTCCGCAGGT
>JAUVFC010000117.1 GCA_030594505.1 Desulfobacterales bacterium | reverse complement strand
GGTTCCTCCCGTCAAATTATCCGGAAGGGTTTTAGCGGCGTCAAAGACCAGCGTAATTTTTCCCGGCCAGTATCGTTTGATCAAGTCCCTGGCAGAGGCCGGAACATCTCGAACCAAAGGAGCGAGCTCGTTTATATCGGCGATTAAGATCAGAATCGGTTGCGCACGATTCCGCGCTTTAATCCTATAAACCTTATCTACCGCTTCAAAAGAAAAGGCACTTGCGCCAAGCCCGTAAAATGCTCTGGTGGGGAACACCACGATTCCCTCTTCCAGAATGATTTTGGCGGCCGTATTAATGCTGTCTCTTAAATTTCCCGGATCAACGGAGACGATCTCAGCCACGTATTTCTAACCTTGCGGCCTTTTCAGCTACTTTTTCCGCCAGACCTTTCTTGTATTCTTTTAGTCGCTTCGCAATAGTTTGATCGTGTGCTCCCAGAATTTGGGCCGCCATAATCCCGGCATTCTTGGCGCCCGCGCTTCCGATGGCCATGGTAGCGACCGGTATCCCCGAGGGCATCTGGACTGTCGCGAGCAACGCGTCCAATCCCTTCAAGGGGGAAGAATCGATCGGGACCCCGATGACCGGCAGGGTTGTGCATGCCGCGATCGAACCGGCCAGGTGCGCGGCGCCGCCTGCCCCGGCTATGATTACCCGGAGCCCCCGTTCGCGTGCCGATTTTGTATAAGCTGCCGCCCTTTCCGGTGAACGGTGGGCGGAAGCAATGGTCATCTCAAACGGAATCTGTAACTGCTTGAGGGCATCCGCGGCCCCTTCCATGATCTTCCAGTCAGAATCGCTGCCCATTACAATCCCGACCAGGGGTGTGCGTGCGGCACGGACAAGGGCTTTTTGACCGATATCTTTGCGAGAATACGCGCCGGTCCAGCTAATTTTTGATACCGCGGTGTAAGCACGATCAATTGCGGCCTCAATCGTATTCCCCAGCGTTGTCACGCCCAAGACACGTCCCCCGCTTGTCACAAGTTTTTTATTTTTGACCGCGGTTCCCGCGTGAAAAACCACAACATCTTTCATTCGTGACGCGGCAACAATTCCTTTAATGGCTTTTCCTTTCTGATATGGGCCCGGGTATCCTTTTGCCGCCATCACAACACAAACCGAAGCCCGCTTGTCCCAGGCAAGCTTCAGGTCTGAAAGACGTCCGTCTATTGTAGCCCCCATTACATCTACAAGGTCGGTTTTCATTCGCATCAAAAGTGGTTGGGTTTCGGGATCACCAAATCGCGCGTTAAACTCCAGGACCTTTGCCTGACCATTTTTAATCATGAGACCGGCATACAATACCCCCTTATATGGCGTCCCTTCCGCGGCCATCGCCTTGACCGTGGGGGCCATGATCTCATCCATTATTTTCTGATGGAGCGAGTCATCAATAACAGGCGCCGGAGAATAAGCGCCCATGCCCCCGGTATTCGGCCCCTTGTCCCCGTCATAGATCGCCTTGTGGTCCTGGGATGTTGGCAGGGGCAATACGGTCTTGCCATCGGTAAAGACTAAAAATGAAGCCTCTTCGCCTGTCAGCATCTCTTCTATCAGTACCCTGTCACCGGCCTTTCCGAACGCTTTTTCCACCATGATTTGGTGTATTGCATTGACGGCCACTTTTTCGGTTTCACAAAGTATGACACCCTTGCCCGCGGCAAGTCCATCCGCCTTAATGACTAATGGCGTTTTTTTCTTCTTTATATATGAGACTGCTTTTTTGGGATCTTTGAATATCTTGTAATCAGCGCCGGGGATCCCGTATTTTTTCATCAAGTCTCTGGCAAATCCCTTGCTCCCTTCAATACGGGCCGCTTTGCCGCCGGGGCCGAATATACGTAGCCCGTTGCTTTCAAATTTATCAACAATACCCGCAGTCAAGGAGAGTTCGGGACCAACGACCACAAGATCAACCTTTTTTTTGATTGCAAAATTCAACAGGCCATCAATGTCTTCAGCGTCTATCGGCAGGCACGTTGCCTGTTTTGCGATTCCTGCGTTTCCCGGCGCGCAGAAGATTTTCTTTACCTTCGGACTTTGCGCAATCTTCCAGACCAATGCATGTTCCCGGCCTCCTCCCCCGACCACCAGAATTTTCATTGGCGTCTTCCTCCTAATTTTACTCCTGCGTTTTTTGTGGTCCCGTTCATATGTATTATGTATAGTGTATAGGGACGTGAAGAGAAGTTTGTTTTATAACAAAAAAAAGAACATATGTCCATCATAGAAGGGGAGAGGCGGATAAAAATTAAAAAAAAAAAGTTGTTTTTGTTAGATATAGTCTTATAGTATAGTAAAATTATTTTTTGAGTGGGGGCTCATAAAGTGAGACATTTGCAAAGGTCTCTGAGTCCCCTCTATTTGTTAGGAGGTAAGATGGCACAAACAGATCAGGAAAACACCATCAGCCTTGTTGAGGATGATGGAAAAAAGATAGATATCCCTCATTTGCTCCCGATGATTTCTGTCCGGGATGTTGTTGTATTTCCATATATGATTATACCCCTTTTTGTCGCGCGCGACAAATCGGTGCGTGCCGTGGACGCTGCAATGGCTAAGGACCGCCTCGTTATGTTAGCCACACAGAAGGACCCTTCAGAAGAATATCCAAAACCGGAACATATATATGATGTAGGGACCGTGGCTATGATTATACAGATGTTGAAGTTGCCTGACGGTCGTGTCAAGATCCTGGTTCAGGGGTTGGAAAAGCGGCGTATTGTTGGATATAGGGCTCGCAAATCGTTGTTCAGGGTAAAAATCGAACCACTGCCGGACAAACTGATAAAAAGGGTGACGGTCAGGACCGAGGCCCTTATGCGAACTGTATGCGAAAAGAGTGAAAAACTTTTCTCGCTTCAGGGGGAGCTGAATATTGACGTAAGCGCCGTTCTCAACAGTGTTACAGAACCTGGGCGGCTGGCTGATATTGTCACGTCAAACCTGCGGCTGCAGGTTCCCGAATCTCAATCACTTTTGATGATGGTCGATTCCAAAAAACGTCTTCAGCGCATACACGAATATTTAAACAAAGAGTTGCGAGTTTCTACCATTCAGGCCAAGATTCAGTCAAAGGTCCATGAAGAGATATCCAAGACACAACACGACTATTTTCTGAGAGAGCAGCTACGAGCAATACGGAATGAATTAGGAGATACTGACGACAGAGAAGAGATTTTAGAATACAGAAAAAAGGTCCAGGAAGCCGGGATGCCAAAATATGCCGAAAAGGAGGCCCTGAAACAGGTAAAACGCCTGGAGCAAATGCATCCTGATGCCGGTGAGGCCTCCATTGTTCGGCCCTATCTTGACTGGCTCGTAGAGGTGCCGTGGAGTAAGTCCACAAAAGATGTACTGAATGTGAAGAAGGCCCAGAAGATCCTGGATGAGGATCACTATAATCTATCTCAGGTAAAAGAGCGTATACTGGAATACCTGAGCGTTCGTAAGCTGAATAAAAAAATGAAGGGTCCCATCTTATGTTTTGCCGGACCGCCTGGAGTCGGAAAGACCTCTCTTGGCCGTTCCATAGCAAGGGCCATGAACCGAAAATTCAGCCGTATCTCTCTGGGCGGCGTAAGGGATGAAGCCGAGATTCGGGGACACCGCCGGACGTATATCGGCGCATTACCGGGCCGGATCATCCAGGGGCTGAAACAATGCAAGACAAACAACCCGATTTTTATGATGGATGAGGTGGACAAAATTGGGGCTGATTTTCGGGGAGACCCTGCTGCCGCACTTTTAGAGATCCTCGATCCGGAACAGAATTTTTCCTTCAGCGATCATTACCTCAACATTCCGTTTGATCTTTCAAATGTCTTGTTTATCACCACCGCAAATACCATAGATTTGATACCCTCTGCCTTGATGGATAGGATGGAAGTTATCGAAATTGCCGGATATACGGAAGAGGAAAAACTTGCCATCGCCAAAAAGTTCTTACTTCCGCGTCAGATAAAGGAAAACGGTCTTAAATCCGAAGATATCGTTTTTTCAGACCATGCCCTCCGAAAAATTATTGCCAATTATACCCAAGAGGCCGGCCTCCGAAATCTGGAACGTGAGATAGGGAAAATTTGCCGGAAGACCGCTCGAAAGGTTGCCGAGGGACAGAAAGGCACTTTTAGGATTACTGCCAATCTGCACCCCTTTTTAGGGGTGCAGAAGTACATGCCGGAACTGGAGCAGGAGATACCAGAGGTCGGTGTGGCGACCGGGCTTGCCTGGACGCAATTCGGAGGTGAACTCCTTTACGTAGAGGCGACCGGCATGAATGGAAAAGGAGATCTGATACTTACAGGCCAATTAGGAGACGTGATGCAGGAATCAGCCCAGGCTGCCCTTACATACGCGCGTTCCCATGTCCAGGACCTTGGTATTAAAGAAAATTTTTACAAGAACCTGGATATCCATATCCATGTGCCATCCGGCGCGATCCCAAAGGATGGGCCGTCTGCCGGCATTACAATGGCTTCCGCCTTAGTGTCCGCTCTTACAGAAAGGCCGGTTAACCGTGATGTGGCGATGACCGGCGAAATTACTCTGCGTGGAAGGGTCCTCCCCATAGGCGGACTGAAGGAAAAGGCGCTGGCAGCGCTCCGGGGCAACATTCATACCATTATTATTCCCGAAAAGAATGAAAAAGATCTTTCCGAGATCCCTAAAAACCTCAAAAAAAAGGTTCGGTTTATACCGGTACAACACATGGAGGAAGTTCTTAAGGTAGTCCTGTTGGCGAAGAATAAGAAACAGAGAACAGAGAATAGAAAATAGAGAATAGAAAGTAGGCAGTGAGAACATCGCAACTGCC
Organism: Desulfobacterales bacterium; assembly: GCA_030594505.1. Lineage (GTDB taxonomy): Bacteria > Desulfobacterota > Desulfobacteria > Desulfobacterales. The sequence goes on along the minus strand of JAUVFC010000117.1, from coordinate 1,094 downwards.
ACTACTTAGCTAAGGCGTTCGATAATTTTACAAAACAGGTATCTGTGAAAAACTGTGTCCTAATTCAACATGAAAATTCTCGGGATTGATACGGCAGTTGCAACGGGGAGCGTGGCGATTGTGGAAGATGACGTGTTGGTTGCCGAGATGCTTCTTACGAGCAGGCAGACTCATGCCAGGCGGATCATGAAAGTGGTTGACTCCCTTCTTTCCATGACGGAATCGAGTCTTTCCGACCTTGACGGGTTTGCCGTCAGCATAGGCCCGGGAAGTTTTACCGGTCTGCGCATAGGAATCAGCACGGTAAAGGGGTTGGCCTTTTCCGTTGGGAAACCGATCTCTGCCGTCATAACGCTCGATGCCCTGGCACATCAATTTCCATACGCCCGGACACTGATCTGTCCTATCCTGAATGCCAGAAAAGGTGAGGTGTATACAGCGCTCTATCGGGCGGACGAAACCGGGGCTGTCGCACGAATAAGTGATTACGCGGTTATTCCTCCTCTTGACCGGGTAAGCCGTATTTCAGAACCCTGTCTTTTTGTAGGGGACGGGATTTCGGAATACGGTCCCCTGATAAAACAGAAAATGGGCCCACTCGCCCATTTCGCGCCCCCGTTTTTAAATACCATCCGGGCCTCAGTGGTCGCTTCTCTCGGTCTGAAACGTTTAAAAAACAAAGAGCCGGATGATGCGAAAACCCTCGTCCCTTTCTATATTCGCCCTTCGGAGGCTGAGATAAAAATAGCCGGCGGGTCGCCCTCCCTATAAAGTGGTACTATCCTTACCGGCATCCGGGATGGTGGTAACGGAACCCTGGAACCAACCACCCGCCCTCAAAATCCACCCAAAAGTTATTGATATCATATCTTTTTTGTGTCATTATTATTTCAAATATGGGATAGGTTTGCCGAGTTCATTGTACAACACAGAATAGAATGTTATTGTCAAATACAGAATCCGATAATATTTGATATCCTGTATTCTGTATAATATTTTGGGATGAAGTGACCAAAATGAAAAACAAAAATTAAGGAGTTTAAGTGAAGCTGAAAAGAGACATTATCAAAATTATTCGCCTCACTGATGACAGT
>JAUVFC010000124.1 GCA_030594505.1 Desulfobacterales bacterium | reverse complement strand
TATTGACTTCGCAAGACAGCCTCGACCCTGGCTATATCACCAGGGGTATCGACTGCCATTGATTCGTAAACAGTCTCGACCACCTGTATCCGATAGCCGTATTCCAGGGCCCTCAACTGTTCAAGTTTTTCTATCGCTTCCAATCTTCCCTCGGGAAGCTTAACAAAACGTTCCAGGAAGCGCTTTCTGTACGCATAGATCCCCAGGTGTTTAAAGTAGTCGAACTTAAGGGATGAATCTCTCCCAAACGGGATGGGGGACCGTGAAAAGTAAAGGGCATGTCTGTTTTTGTCAAAGATGACCTTTACATGGTTCGGGTCTGTTATCTCATCCGGGTCAATCATTTTGCAGGCCAATGTACTCATGTCCAGGCCTTCGTCTTTCAGAAGGGGGTCCACCACCTCCGGCAAACAACGGAAGTCAAAGACCGGCTGATCTCCCTGAATATTGATCACGATGTCGCGGTCCTCTAATTTTAGCTGTTGTGCCGCTTCTGTTACCCTGTCTGTTCCGGAGCGGTGGACAGACTCCGTCATTACCACACGTCCGCCAAAATCCTTAACGCATTGATAGATACGCTCATCATCTGTAGCCACTGCCACATCGGACAGGATGTCGGCATTCCGGACACTGGTGTAAACCCACCAGATCATCGGTTTACCGAGAATCATGCTCAAGGGCTTTCCTTCAAATCGTTTAGAACCATATCGACAAGGAATAATAGCTACTATTTTCATCTTTCTTTTCAACTCCAGGTTTGATGGTTTCGTAAAAAGTCTCTGATGAGCCTATTTTGGTCATCTTTTGTAAAGCTTCTCAACGAAGTGAAGCGTCAAAATCGTAAACTGTTTGAGGGCGTTAGCCCGAGTTTTTACGATTTAGCGAAGCGAGTTTAGAAGCTTAAAAAGTGACCAATCAGGCGAATTGGGGACTTTTTACGAAACCATCAGGTTTGATGGTTTCGTAAAAAGTCTTAAAAGAAACGAACATGAACCTTGCGGGTTCTCGGGCCGTCGAATTCGCAGAAAAAAATGGCCTGCCAGGTGCCTAATTGCAAGCGTCCGTCTTGCACTGCGATTGTTTCAGAAGAGCCTACAATAGTTGTCTTTATATGGGCGGCAGAATTCCCTTCACGGTGGCGATACCCCCCCTCCCAGGGAATAAGCTTGTTTAATGTGGTTACGATGTCATCCCGTACACTTGGATCTGCTCCCTCGTTGATAGTGATCCCTGCGGTTGTATGAGGAACAAATATATAACAGAACCCGTTCCGGACATTGTCAGCATGAATTAAGCGTTCCACATCATGCGTGATATCAATCATCTCGGACCGTACAGTTGTTTTAACGGTAATTGTGGTCATAACATCCTCTCCACTGAGATAATATCACTAATAATGATCTCGTAAAAAGGGTACCTGGCGACTTTTTACGAAGTCGTCAACCTTGAACCCCTGAACCCCTGAACTTTGAACCTGAGCAGTTACCCTGAGCAGTTACTCTTTTATTATCATAAAAAAAAGGCTTTGCATATTTGCAAAGCCTTTTTTTAAACTTAAAATCAAATAGTATGTATCTTAATTACACACATCCGGTCGGTTTGGGCAGTCCTGCCATTTTACAGGCGCCTTTGCCCGGTCCTGACGGAAAAAGCTCATAGATGTATTTCAGCTTGAAACCGGTCGTCTTGGAAAGAATACGAACCATGGGCGCAATACCATTCTTCTTATAATAGTCTTGCAGACAATCAATTACCTTATGGTGTTCGTCAGTCAGTTCCTCGATACCTTCTTCCTTTTTTACGTGCTGTATCCACTCCGGACAAAAACTGTCAAAACTGTCGATGAAGCCGTCTTCATCCACCTCAAAACTTTTTCCTCCAAATTCAACGGTTGCCATAAAACAATCCTCCTTTCGTAATACGAATAATTTGACAGTATTTTATTTGGTCTGTCACCATTCCCCTTCAATAAACCACCCAAAATATAGAATCCACGTATATAGTATACGAATCTTTTTGTCAACATGAAAATATAGAGAAGGATTTCACTTAACCTCGTTTGCAATCTCTCTCCGAAGTTCACTAAGATGACTTTGAGCAAAATCGATTTCGGGATCAAGATCGAGACCCATTTCGTAAAGTTTGACGGCCTCCGTATTATGTCCCATCGCTTTTAAGTTGGCCCCGATGTTAGCATAATCAATGGCGGAACCGGGGTCGATTTCCAGGACCTTTTCGAATTGGGCTATCGCCTTCTCGTATACCTTTAGCTTAAAATAGCAGTATCCTAACTGCTGATAGATTTCTTTCGATAGGTTATTGTGGCTGAGACCTTCCAACAATATCCCGATAGCCTTTTCATAGGCGCCCCTGTCGCGATACGCGATCCCAATGTGGCAATATACGCTCGCCCTGTCTGCCGGCCGGGGGTCAAGCAAAAGTGCCCGTTCAAAATGTTGAAGGGCCTTTTCCGGCCGTTCAAGCATTTCATAAGTATATCCCAAAAAGAACTCCACCTCATAACGATCCGGGAAGAGCATCGACATCTTTTGCATCTCTTCAAGGGCTCTATGCGCATCAGGCAACTGGGAAATCAGCTTGGCGGAATGATAACAGACATCATTGTCTCTGGTTCTGTCCCGGAAGTGCGCCCCGGGAATAACCGTGTAAGCAACCGGAATTTTTAGGCTTGGGTGCGTCATGTCCACCGCAAAGACATTGAGACCGATACAGGAAAGAGCCTCTGTGCACCGGTCGATTTCGACCTTTAAGTTGTTGTCCGCCAGATCAGGAAGTGTTTGCAAATCAACGACTTGTGCATCAGACGTCACATAGGATGCTTCTTGTAGATCCATAAATTTGGGAAGCGTGGGGCTATAGGTGGTCCGATTTTGAAAATCACCGGCTAATTGAGCGACCTCGGTCAGTGCCCGGATAACCGATTTTTCAGGGCTGGTCGTCGTGCCGGCGGTAAATATAATCTCACTGGAATGAGGAAAGGTGCCTGGATCGTATGCAAGCGCGCCTACAGTAGGTATCCCTGTATTAAGTGAAAAATCCTTTAAGTATAATTTGATTCCGTTTTGTTGAAATTTCCGTATCAGTTCCCTGCCCGCCGGATCTTTGACGGATTCCAAAGAAATTGTGGGAGTAGGTCGCTTTTCATGGCTGATTATGGAAGCGACATGCCGTTCCACCACCTCGCAGAGTCCTTGAAGAAGCGCCTCTTCCACAGAGTTGCCCGCGGCCGGTCCATTATATTCATGAATGGCATAAAACCATCCGATAGGAAGGTACAGCTCCTTGCCGGTTTTTATATCTGAGGCTTTTGCCCAGGTAAGCGGCAGTTCTTCAAATAATTTTGGCGTTGCGTCTGATCCGGGATCAGGGTCGTGTACCGAGAGCGGGATATAATGGTATGAAAGAGCGCGGTCCTTGATCGTACGGTATGTTGTTTCCAGGAATTTGTTTTCACGCATAAAACTAAAAAAACTGAATCGCTCTACAAGTTCCATCAGGGCGCTTGCCCGGGCTTGATCCGGTGTTCCTCCCTTTCCCATCTGTTTGTGGGCGCCTATTGTTTTCACCGCATCCGCTCCACACATACTGAGGTAGACCGGGATATTGAGACGTCCGGTATCAATACGGACGAGTTTTTCCAGTATATCAATCTCTGAGTCTTTCAACCGTTCCCTGACCTTTTGAACGGTCTCTTCAGGAGAAATAACCTTGTCGAGTTCGTAGGTGTAATTTTTAAAACAATCTTGTAGTTTCATTTTTTGGTCACCGCCGGCTTATTACTACCTCGTCCTTCCCGGCCGACTCTTTCAGATAAACATTCACGGTCGTGTCATATATCGTTTCAACATGCTTTCCTGCGTAATTAGCCTCAATCGGGAGTTCCCGGTGCCCCCTGTCGATCAGGACCGCGAGCTCGATACGCTTCGGGCGGCCAAAGTCGATGAGGACCCCCATGGCCGCGCGAACGGTCCGTCCGGTAAACAGGACATCATCAACCAGGATTACCTCTTGGTCGTCCAGCGAGAAAGGAATTTCTGTTTTTTGAATGACCGGTTGATGGCTGATACGGGTCCAGTCGTCCCTGTACAGGTTAATATCAATATCACCTTTTGGTACGACGACGTCTTCTATTTCAGAGATCTTCTTCTGTATACGATCGGCCAGGTAGACCCCTCCCGTGCGGATACCGATCAACACGAGATCTTTTACTCCCTTATGGGTTTCAAGTATCTCATGTGTTATCCTCGTAAGTATCCGATCAATATCCTTGGCCTTGAGAATTACTTTTTCGTTTGCCATACTATGGTCCCTCTTAGACTTTTATCCCTAATAACCTGTATAGACGATCAAAGTCAACTCCTTCATCTATCAGACGCACCCCCTCCTCTACTTTTTCTCTTTCCCGGAGACGAAGTTTACGTGACAGATCACCGACTGTTTTGGCCACGGTATAGGTATCGCCCCTCACTACCAACATGGGGACACCGTTCATTTCAGCCTTTGATACCACAATTTCATTCGGATACAGGTTGCCTGTCAAAATAATGCATTTGGCACGGGTCTCTATGGCGGCCAACTGAACATCCGAGCGGTCTCCCCCAACAATGACCGCATTATTTCGCATCTTTCGCGCGTACTCAATAAACTTATCTACCTGCATTCCGCCGATCAAAAAATTTTCTACAAGTTCCTCCAGCTTATCCTTACAACACAGCACGTCGGCGCCGAGTCTCTCCACTATATCTTCGACCATGACAGCCCCTAAAACTGTATGGTGCGGTATTATACCCAACACCGGGACCCCTTTTCTCTGGAGGAAGGGGACAATATGGTCTCTCACCATATCTCGCAGTTCCGCATCTACGTTATTAATAATTAAACCGATTAGCCTTTCCCCCAAGCGGTCCCGGGCATCTAATACAGCATCCAAGAAAAATTCTTTTTCGTATTGATCAACAAGAATTACTTTGCTGTCAAGCTTTTCCACAACCTGAAATCCCGATAAATTCAGGAACTTGCCGGAAGCCAGCGAGCCTGAGCCGCTCATTAGGACAAGATCTTTTCCCTCGGAGATACGTTTGAAAACGGTCGTTATACGTTCTTCAAGCCCCTCTATATCGTGTTGGTAGGCCTCCATCATAATATCATGCGTTATCAATCCCGGGCACAAATCCTCAATCGGTACTTCAAGGTCAAGAGCGCGATAGATAACCCACGCATCCTTGTCTGTGAACCCCCCCCTGGCTTTGACAGGGGAAATACCAACCGGCTTAAAGTAGCCCAGCTTTATGTTGTCCTCTAAGAATCGGTGACTAAGCCCCAACACTATGAGGTTTTTCCCTGAATATCCTGATGTTGATGCTACGTATAGAGATTTCATGGCATTCCCCTCTTAATTATAACTTGGAGTTCCCCCCAAAAAGCTATTTTTTGCTTTTGTTACTTCGTGTCCATACAGAAATGGTAGATTTTGTCCCAAGACAAGGCCGCACAAAGGTTTTTACCGGAGGCGTAGCAGTGCTACGTCGAGGATAGAAACCTGCGGAGAACGCGGTATTGGGGCAAAATATGCCGTTTCTGTATGGACACTATTTTATTCCTGTATAGTAAACCTCGCATCCACCGCCACCGCCCCTTTTCCTTCGGGGCGGACCAAAAGTGGATTGATATCTGCCTCGATAATCTCCGGAAAATCGAGCGCCATTTGCGACAGCGCCAGTATG